>USDI01000230.1 GCA_900553305.1 uncultured Lachnospiraceae bacterium | reverse complement strand
CAAGATGGCTGATGCAGTAATCGAAGCAAACCAGGGTGAGGAATCTCTTACCGCAGCAGATGCAAACGCTGATGCAGAAGTAGAAGCTACCGATGTAGAAGAAGTAGCAGCAGACGCTGAATAATTTTATTTCAGGGAAAGGACAGGTATATACACATGGCAAATATTACAGCAGCAATGGTTAAGGACTTAAGAGAACTTACCGGAGCAGGTATGATGGATTGTAAGAAAGCACTTGGCGAGACCGATGGAGATATGGATGCAGCAGTAGAATATCTTCGTAAGAACGGTCAGGCTAAGGCTGAGAAGAAGGCCGGAAGAATCGCAGCAGAAGGTCTTTGCAAGGTTGTACTTAAGGATGACAAGACAGCAGCAGTTGTAGAAGTAAACTCCGAAACAGACTTCGTTGCTAAGAACGAAGTATTCCAGAGCTTTGTTGCAGCAGTTGCAGATCAGGCAGTAGAATCTTCCGCAGCAGACATGGATGCATTCATGGCTGAGAAGTGGAATCAGGATAGCTCCATTACCGTTAAGGAAGCATTAGTTGCACAGATCGCTAAGATCGGTGAGAACCTCAACATCAGAAGATTTGAAAAGGTTGTTGCTGACAACGGTTGTGTTGTTTCCTATACCCATGGCGGCGGACGTATCGGTGTTATCGTAGAAGCTGAAACAGACGTTGTAAACGATGCAGTTAAGGAAGCAATGACCAATGTTGCAATGCAGATCGCAGCACTTTCTCCGAAGTATGTATCTACCGATGATGTATCAGAAGAATACAAGGCTCATGAGAAAGAAATCCTTATGGCTCAGATCGCAAACGATCCTAAGATGGCTGGTAAGCCGGAGAAGGTAATCGAAGGCGCTGTTGTAGGACGTCTTAATAAGGAATTAAAGGAAGTATGTCTTCTTGAGCAGCCTTATGTTAAGGCAGAAGACGGCAAGCAGACCGTAGCACAGTACCTTGCACAGGTTGCCAAGGAAAACGGTGCAAAGCTTTCTGTTAAGAAGTTTGTTCGTTTCGAAACCGGTGAAGGCCTTGAGAAGAAGGTTGATGACTTCGCAGCAGAAGTTGCAGCACAGGCTGGTTTATAAGCAGTATAGAATGATTCGAAGCAGTTATATCTGCATTTGTGCATAAGATAAAAGAGTAAAGGACCGATTTTGCAGAAATGACAAATCGGTCCTTGTTGTTACCATGCATATGAGAAAATGATCCACTGGATCATTTTTGAGTTTTTGAGAGGAGAAAGAATGTATCACGTATCAACCCTAACCATTCTGGCGATTATTTTTACAATGTTTGTTTCGATCGGAGGACCGGTTTTCCTGTGTTTTCTGGTCGTGAAGAAATTTCATGCCAAGCTCTATCCGGCCGTGATCGGTGCAGCAGCCTTTGCGTTTTTCGTGCTGGTGCTGGAATCCGTGATGCATAGAGCGGTTCTTGGTGTAACCGGAGATGTGATTACCGGAAATATCTGGCTGTATGGCCTGTATGGTGGACTTGCCGCAGGACTTTTTGAAGAGACCGGACGTTACCTTGCCATGCGGCTTTATATGAAGAAGTCCCTGACGAAAGAAAATTCCCTGATGTATGGTGTCGGACATGGCGGAATCGAAGCAGTCATGCTCGTAGGAATATCCTATATCAGCAACCTGATGGTGGCATTGATGATTAACGGGAATGATTTTGAGAGTCTCTTTGCGGGACTGGATGATGCCACAACCGCAGTGACGATTGATCGGTTGTCTGCGCTCTGGACACTTCCATCTTATCAGTTTTTCTTTGCCGGTGTGGAACGGATTTCTGCCATGATGCTGCAGATTGCGCTTTCTTATCTGGTATACCGCGCGGTGAAAGAAAAGCAGATGAAGTTTTACGGAATTGCCGTTGGAATCCACTTTGCGGTGGATGCGGCTACCGTGATTTTATCCGGATATCTGGGAAGCAGCTTTGTGGGACTCCTTGTTCTGGAGGGCGTATTACTTGCTGCGGTAATCCTGATCTGCATTAAGGTAAGCAAGCTGTACCGTGCAGAACCGGAAACTGTACAGGTTGACCGGAGAGCAACAGCTCCGTTGACAGCAGAAAGAGAAAAACAGGAGGTTACGGTAAAGAAAAATACCGGAATTGCACAGGCAGCAAATGCTGTAAAGAGAATGTCTGAAGAGACTGGAACGCCTGAAGAAGCAGATATAGTAGAAGAAGCGGATACGACCGAAGAAACCGAAACAACCGAAACAACCACGGAGAATGAAACCAAAGATGGAGAATAATACAATGAATGAGACAACAGCACCAATGGTAGAACAGGATGCAAAGTATATCACGAAACTGGCAAGGAAACAGTTATCCCGGATCGGATTTGTTTATTTTGCGGGTACAGTTCTTCTGCTTGCACTGGAGCTGTCTCTGGCGATGCTGTTTGAATTTGGAAATCCAGATGGGGATTATGATAGCAGCGTCTTGATTTTCTTTAATCTGTTTTTACGGTTTATACTGGGGTATCCTGTGATGCTGTGTCTGATTCATCTGGTGAAAAAGGGAAAGTCCATTCCACAGAAAAAGATGAGGGCAGGAAGCATTTTTGTTGCTTTTTTCATGGCTTATGCCATGGCAATGATTACGAATATCATTGGGATTCTTCTTACGTCAATTATCAATGCGTTTCACAATGGAGTCAATACAACCGATCTGCAGGATACCATGCTTGCACTTCCTTCCGTATGGCTTATCCTGTTTGTCTGCGTTGGGGCGCCGGTATTTGAGGAACTGATTTTCCGGAAAGCGTTGGTAGACCGTGCAATTTATTGTGGTGAGGGCATTGCCATTGCTATGTCCGGGGTGATGTTCGGACTGTTTCACGGGAACTTAAATCAGTTTGTTTATGCAGCAGCACTCGGTGCATTCTTTGCATTTATCTATGTCCGTACCGGAAAAATCCGTTATACCATGATCCTGCATGCCATGGTAAACAGTATGGCAACGATCGGTACGCTGCTGCTTAAGATATTTTCGGAAGGGACGACAGGATATCTGGAGGGGACGGAGGCGCTTACTTCGGTCAGCTCCCTTGATCTGTATAGCCTGCTCAGGGATCCGCTAAGCAGTGCAATGTATCTTGGAGGTGCCATTGGACTGTGCGCATGGCTCCTTGCGATTGCAGCCTTTGTCATTACAGGAATCATTCTGTGGATTGTGAAGGGGAAGAAACTGTTTCTGCTTCCGTCCAGAGATCTTTCTGTACCGAAAGGAAAGCGGTTTTCGACAGCTTTTCTCAATCCGGGCATGATTTGTTTCAGTATAGTGTGGATTTTGTTAATAGGTAGTTCCCTTTTTGGCTGAAATTTTGTATAATTATAACAAGGCCCTTCGGGCAATTACTTTCTTTGGGAGGCATAATGTATGGACAAAGGGAAAGAGAGAATTACAATCGGGGTTCTGGTTGGTGGTATCATGGATTATTTCACAATCGGAATCTGCCGTGGTGTAGCGCAGATGGCGCGAACCTTTGACGTGGATGTTGTGGTACTTCCCGGAAAATATGTGAACCGTGATATGAGCGGGGACAAGGAACTGACCTATGAATACCAGTTCAATACGATCTTTCAGTATGCGAAGATTCCGCAGATTCAGGGAATTATCGTGGCAGAAGGAAGTATCGGCTGCTTTGCCAATGAAGAGGTTATGCGGGAG
>USDI01000229.1 GCA_900553305.1 uncultured Lachnospiraceae bacterium | reverse complement strand
CAGAAGATCCGGGTTCCGAGAGGCAAGGGACGGATTGAGATCCGCTGCCCCAAGTGTGGAACGAAGTTTATTAAGAAGAGCTGAACGAGCAGACAGGTGGTGAAGTCGTGTTTGGATATGTAATTATTAACAAGGGGGATATGAAATTTAAAGAGTTTGATATTTATCATTCCTATTATTGCGGTCTGTGCCAGATGCTTAAGAAACAATACGGGTTTACGGGGCAGCTGACATTGACTTACGATATGACTTTTGCCGTTATGCTGTTAAGCAGTCTTTATGAACCCGAGGTTCACGAGGATATTGTGAACTGTATTGCGCACCCGTTTGAGAAGCATCAGACGAGACAGACCGTTTATACAGAGTATGGAGCGGATATGAATGTCCTGCTTTCTTATTATAAGTGTATGGATGACTGGACGGATGAAAAGAAACTAAGTAAATTTACCTATGCCAAGCTGCTAAAAAGGGGATATCATAAGGCATATAACAAGTATCCGGAGAAAGCAAGGCGGATTGAGAATCTGCTGAGGGAACTGTCGAAGGAAGAAAAAAAGCAGTCTGCCGATATTGACCGGATGGCAGGGCTTTTTGGCAGAATTATGAGTGAGGTTCTTGCACCGAAGGCGGATGAATGGGAGGAATCCCTGCGGAATATGGGATTTTATCTTGGAAAGTTTATTTATCTTCTGGATGCATATGAGGATGTGTATGAAGACCGGAAAAAGGGAAGATACAATCCTTTTACGATAAAATGTGACGATCCGGACTTTGAAGAGGAGGTACGGACGATTCTTACCATGATGATGGCGGAATGTTCGAGAGAGTTCGAAAAGCTTCCGATTCTTGACAATGTAGAGATTTTGAGGAATATTATTTATTCGGGAGTCTGGTATCGTTATGAGGCAGTAAATCAGAAGCGCGCCAACCAGTCAAAGCAGGATGGCTGATGAACCGGCGCGGAGATGGAGGGAAGTATGCGTGATCCGTATACGGTTCTTGGAGTATCCAGGAATGCCACTGAAGATGAAATTAAAAAAGCATATAAAACATTGAGCCGGAAGTATCATCCGGATGCAAATATCAATAATCCGAATAAGGATCAGGCAGAGGAAATGTTTAAGGAGATCCAGCAGGCGTACCAGCAGATCATGAAGGAACGCACCGGCGGAGGCGGCAGTTACGGTTATGGTGGATCCCAGAGCAGTTATGGTTCCGGTTCCGGAAGCTATGGAAGCGGACAGCAGGGCGGATATGGAAACCGTGGCTATTATGGAGATTTTGAAGATTTCTTTGGCGGTTTCGGTGGATTCGGCGGCTTCGGACAGGGAGGCTACACCGGAAGCAATACCGGCTATGAAGAGGATAATTACCTGCGGGCAGCAGGCAACTACTTAAGAAGCGGCTATTATAAGGAAGCCCGGACGGTTCTTGATAATATGGAAGAGGGCAGCCGGAATGCCCGGTGGTATTACTACAGTGCACTCGCACATGCAGGGCTTGGCAATCAGGTATCGGCCCTGGAGCACGCCAAACGCGCATCGGCACTGGAACCGAATAACAGTGAATACCGGAATCTGGTGAACCGGTTTGAAAATGGTGGAAACTGGTATCAGCAGCGCCAGTATACCTATGGCAGCCCGGTGGCAGGAAACGGAAATCTCTGCCTGAAGCTGTGTATTGCCAATCTGCTTTGCAATCTTTGCTGTGGCGGTGGAGGCCTGTGCTGTGGAGGAAGTCCATATGCGGGATATTAGGGGAAGAACTCCATTTGTAAAAAACTCTTGAAATCAATAACATAATGTGATAATCTTTTAACAGACGAAGGGGTCTACAGTTTGCAGCCCCCTTTTTCTTTGTATACAGGGATATTCCCCAAAGGAAAGTACCGGGCTTTTGGGTGAACATCAGCCAGGAGCCTCTGACACAGGAGATGATACAGAATGAAAAAGGTAATTGGTCTGATACCGTTATATGATGAAGAAAAGGAAAGCTACTGGATGCTTCCCGGATACATGAAGGTGATTGAGCGCTGTGGCGCATTACCGATCATGCTTCCCCTTACGGAAGATACCGAAGAACTGGAGCAGTGCTTTTCCATGTGTGACGGTCTGCTGCTGACAGGCGGACATGACGTGGATCCTGCCGTATATGGAGAAGAAGCCATTCCGGAATGCGGACAGAGCTGTCATACCCGTGACGTCATGGAAGCATATCTGTTGAAACGGGCAGTAGAGAAGGATCTTCCGGTATTTGGCATCTGCCGTGGTATTCAGTTTATGAACGTGAGTCTTGGAGGAACCTTATATCAGGACCTCGATACCCAGCATCCGTCAGAAACGGAGCATCATATGACACCGCCTTACGACCGGGGAATCCATAAGGTAACCGTGGAGGAAGGAAGTCTTCTTGCCGGAATTATCGGAGCCGGAGAACATAGTGTGAACAGTTATCATCATCAGGCAGTGAAGGATCTGGCACCCGGTGCGGAAGCAATGGCTTATTCCGAGGACGGACTCATTGAAGCGATCCGTATCCCCGATAAGAAATTTATCGTAGGAGTACAGTGGCATCCGGAATTTGCTTTTGAAAAGGATCCGGAATGCTTAAAGCTCGTTCAGGCATTTGTGGATGCCTGCTAAGATGATCCTGTTACGGCATACCGCCGTTTAGGATAGATTTTGTGAAGACGCAAGCTTCACAATTCATAAAAAGGAGGACAATATTATGAAGAAAAAAACACTTGCACTTATTATGGCAGCAGCCATGGTAATGGGTCTTGCTGCATGTGGAAGCTCTAACAGCACCACAACAGAAGACACCACAACAGAAGCAGCTGATACAGCTGCAACAGAAACAGCAGATGCGGCAGAGACAGAAGACACTACCGCTGAAGCAACAGAAGAGACTGCAGATGCAGCAGCTTCTGACAAGGTATGGGTTGTAGCAACCGATACAGCTTTCAAGCCTTTCGAGTACACAGATGACAACGGAGATTTCGTAGGTATTGATATGGATATTCTTGATGCAGTTGCTAAGGATCAGGGATTCCAGTATGAAGTACAGGTTCTTGGATGGGATGCTTCCATCGCAGCATGTCAGGCAGGTCAGGCTGATGGTATGATCGCCGGCGCTTCCATTACTGACGGACGTAAAGAATCCGGATGGATCTTCTCCGATGGATATTATGATGCAAACCAGAGTATGGCTGTTGCAACCGGATCTGACATTAAAGGCTTTGAAGATCTGAATGGTAAGTCTGTTGCAGTTAAGACCGCTTCCATGAGTGCAACCTATGCAGAAAGCCTTGCAGATCAGTATGGCTTCACAGTTACTTATTTTGAAGATTCACCGACCATGTATCAGGCAGTTGTAGGTGGCCAGGTTGCAGCATGCTTCGATGATACACCGATCATGGCAAGCAATATTAAGGATACCGGTATCGGAATGGAAATCGTTGACGGTACAGGAAATGATCCTGCAGCATATGGCTTTGCAATCTTCAATGCAGACAATCAGGAATTAATTGATATGTTCAACAAAGGTCTTGCTAACATCAAGGCTAACGGCACTTATGACGAAATCATCGCTAAGTATTTAGGCGAATAATAAAAAGGGTGAGGCAATATGGTTAAAATTATAACTGTCTACGGAAATATGCTTCTTACAGCAATGGGGAAATAGTAACAAGAAAATTTTTATTAGATGAAAAG
>USDI01000228.1 GCA_900553305.1 uncultured Lachnospiraceae bacterium | reverse complement strand
AATAAGAAATCTATTTCGCCCCGTGAATTGTCAGCGGACCAATAATAAATGGACAATGAAGGGTTTTCTTTCAACTGCTGCATGACGTATTGCTCGGTCAATGCGCCCTTGAAATCAGAGAACAATACATTCCCTTCCAGCAGACTTTGAGTAGGGATATTGCTCATGGCTCCCATCAAGCCTATGTCGGACATGAAAAGTTTGAATGCGGAGAAGTCTTCGTATGCAGTCAATGGAATCTGTGCCTTCTTGCATCGGTTCACCTTGTGTATCAATCCAGCATCTTTTAGCCATTCGATGGCGAGTTCGAAATCTTTAGCTCTTGCGCCTTCTTTCACTACACCATATATGAATTTCTTGTTTTCTTTAGCAAGTTGAGCAGGGATAGATTTCCATACCATACGGATACGCGGCACCTCAATGGCAGGTGCATGCTTGGAAAAATCTCGTTCGTATGATTCTATTATTGCTTTCTGTATGTTTCTGACCTTCAATGGGTCTCCTTCTTTGACAAAAGAATTGACCGCTTCCGGCATTCCGCCTACAAAGTAGTATTGGCGTAAACGCTCCTCAAACTTGTTTCGGAACATGGTTATCATATGCCAATCTTTTGACATAAGCAGTTCGGTCATGCTGGTTTCACCGATAGCATCCATAAATTCAAAGAAAGAAAGGGGGTACAAATGCATGAAATCAACCTTTCCTACAGGAAAAGAGTCATTCTGATGCATGGATATTCCGAGAAGCGAACCAGCGGCAATTACGTGATATTGAGGTGCTTTTTCTGCAAAATACTTTAAAGCAGTGATACCTCTATGAGCTTCCTGTATCTCGTCGAGAATAATTAGAGTGTTCTCGTCTATAGATACACCCGTGCTCCATTGTATGCTGTTGACAATGCGTGTTATGTCGAAGTCATGCGCAAACAAATCTTTAAGCATTTCATTGTCTTCAAAGTTTACATACGCACTCTTGGAATAAGCCTCTTTGGCAAATTCCTGCATGAGCCAAGTCTTACCGACTTGACGCGCTCCAAGCATTATCAACGGTTTCCTGTTGTTGCTTTCTTTCCACTGATATAAATCCTTGATGGCTGTTCTTTTCATAACAATCTGATTATTTGGAGTTTCTGATTGCAAAGATACATTTTTAATTTGAAATATCAAAGAAAGTCGTCCTTAAAAGTGTGGAGAATCACAAAAAGTCGTCCTTAAAAGTGTGGGGAATCGCAAAAAGTCGTCCTTAAAAGTGTGAAAACGGTGATTTATGGTCAGGGATGATGTATGCCGTTTCTGCCTTCAGCGGCTTGTTCCTGCTGGTGCAAGACGCTAAAATGCCGACAGTCAGCTAAAGCAAAAGCGGGGCATGGGCGGGGACAGTTATTTCAATGCAGGAAAGATGTCACCTTCTTCATGCAGACAAAACAATGCGGAATGGACGAATTTTATTGATTTTCAGCACTTTTTCATCGTTTTACTTGCGCATGTGCGAAATAATTTGTAATTTTGCACCCGCATTTCGTAGGCTTTGTGCCAACGGTGCACGTAAATTACATAATATTAAATACTTAAAACAAAAACAAAACAAAAATGATTATCGTACCAGTAAAAGAAGGCGAGAACATCGAGAGAGCACTTAAGAAGTTTAAGAGAAAGTTTGAGAAGACTGGCGTTGTGAAGGAACTCCGCGCACGTCAGCAGTTCGACAAGCCTTCTGTACTTAAGCGTCTCAAGATGGAACACGCTATCTATGTACAGCAGCTTCGCGCCAACGAGGAGTAATAACTCCTCACGTTGATGAAGGGGTAATCCCGTGATTATTCCTAATCAATGTTAAATAATTTGGTAGTCTGAATTTATTTCCGTAAATTCGCCACATGATTATCGAAGACTTTCTCAGATATATGGAAACGGAGCGAGTCGCTTCGCCGGCTACCGTAGCCACTTATCGGGAAGTGCTGGCAGACTTTTCCGAGTTTGTCGCTTCCCTCGATAATCAGACACCCGAGACAGTGGATTCGGATATTATTCGAGACTGGCTGGGCTCGCTGATGGAAAAAGGACAGAAAGCGTCCTACGTCTGCAAGCAGCTCAGCGCCGTAAAGTCGATGTATAGATTCGCATTGGCGCACGGAATGGTCGAGAGTGATCCGGCTCACCTCGTGACAGGACCCAAGAGGCAGAAAGTGCTGCCGGTCTTCCTGAAAGAAAAGGAGGCAGACAAGCTTTTTGATGAACTCGAATGGGATGAGGATGATTTTGGTGATGTCCGCGCGCGTACATTATTATTATTATTATATTCCACAGGGGCACGAAGGGCAGAGGCTGTAGCGATCAATGACAGCGATGTCAATCTCGTAAACGATGAAATAAAGTTTACGGGAAAAAGACGCAAGCAGAGGATCGTTCCTCTGACGGCAGAATTGTCCTCCCAGATAGAGAAATATCTGGCGTTGCGGGAGAAAACCGTCGAAAGGCAAGATGATGCGTTCTTTGTGAGTGACAAAGGAAAGAGAATCACCGTCGCGTATGTATATACCACGGTGAGGAAATACCTTTCTCTCGTCACGACAGCCAAAAAGCGGTCACCGCATGTGCTGCGGCATTCGTTCGCTACTGCGCTCCTTAATCATGATGCACAGTTGAGCAGTGTGCAGAAACTGCTGGGTCATAAGAGTGTAGCAACGACAGAAATATACACACATGTCACTTTCGAGGATCTGAAACGGGTATATGGCAAGGCACATCCCAGGGCTATGCCCTCTGATGAAAGAGATAAATAGTCGCCCTTACACCTTATTATATATATAATATGGAGCGGGGCAGTAGTTCTAACTTAGTAAAAATAGGAGGTACCTATGGAAATTAAGATTCAGGCCGTCCGTTTTGACGCGACAGAAAAGTTACAGGAGTTTGCTATCAAGAAGGTAGAAAAGCTCTCAAAGTCTTACGATGATATACAGAAAGTAGAGGTGCAACTCAAAGTTGTCAAGCCTGCCACCGTTATGAACAAGCAGACAAGCATCAATGTGGCAGTACCAGGAGCTCCGGTTTTCGTAGAGAAGACATGTGATACTTTTGAGGAAGGAATCGATCAGTGTATCGACGCTCTGAAGGTAAAATTGGCAAAAATCAAAGAAAAATCAAGAAATCATTAAAAAAATATTCCAAAAAATTTGGAGGATTAAAAAATTATGCGTACCTTTGCATCCGAAATCAAAAATGAGTCCACAAGCGACGCTAATCGGACGCAAGTTTCGCCTCTTTAGCTCAGTTGGCCAGAGCACGTGATTTGTAATCTCGGGGTCGTTGGTTCGAATCCGACAAGAGGCTCTCCAAACAAGTGGAGGTTGCGCTAAGCAAAGGGACGCATGATTGAAGGGTGGTTACCAGAGTGGCCAAATGGGGCAGACTGTAAATCTGCTGGTTTTTACCTTCGGTGGTTCGAATCCATCACCACCCACTCGAATCAGACGCGGGACAAAGGGTAATCTTATCCTGCGTTTTTTTTCACTAAAATCACTTGCTATATAAGACTCGAAAGGTTCTTTTGGTCATTTGGCAAAGTATTCGCGGAAATAGCTCAGTTGATAGAGCACTAGCCTTCCAAGCTGGGGGTCGCGGGTTTGAGCCCCGTCTTCCGCTCTAAAGATCGGATCCTCCGATATTGCCTCTTTAGCTCAGTTGGCCAGAGCACGTGATTTGTAATCTCGGGGTCGTTGGT
>USDI01000227.1 GCA_900553305.1 uncultured Lachnospiraceae bacterium | reverse complement strand
TGCCAAGGCGGCAACCAGCAATACCATTACCTCAAATGTGATGGGATCCGTTCATTATACATCGCCGGAACAGGCAAGAGGGGGATACTCGGATGAAAAGAGCGATATTTATTCCCTCGGCATTACCCTGTTTGAAATGCTGACAGGGCGTGTCCCGTTTAATGGAGAAACTACCGTTGCAATTGCAATTAAACATATACAGGAGGAGCTTCCTTCTCCCAGGGAGTTTGTTTCGGAAATTCCGGTCAGCGTCGAGCAGATAGTGTTCAAATGCTGTCAGAAGAGTCCGGACAGAAGATATCAGTCCATGGGTGAACTGATTGTGGACCTGAAGAAGTCCTTGATGAATCCGGATGAGGATTTCGTGAAGGTAACCGATCCCGATGAGGATGGAGCAACCAAGGCGATCAGTGACCGTGAGATGGTATCCATCAAGAAGCAGTACAGGGACCGGGAATCCATGGAGGATGCGATGCATCTTCGTAAGGAACGGGACGTGAAGAGAGAAGCAGCAAGACATTCCACAAACCGGCGTTATGTTGAGGAGCCGGATGACTATGATACCGATGATGAGGATGATTACGATCCTAAAATGGAAAAACTTACTACCATACTTGCGGTCGTGGCAGCTATTCTGATCGGAGCAATTATTCTGTTTCTGGTGGGCAAAACACTTGGCGTTTTTGACTTTGGAGGTAATAAGGAAGAAAACGTACAGGAAGAGGTAAAGCAGATTAAGATGATTGATGTGGTCGGACAGGACGCTGATGCGGTCAAGAAAGCATTGGTGGAGGTCGGACTGACACCTGTCATTGAATATGAAGAAAACAGTGAATATGCCAAGGATATCGTTATCCGCTGCAGCGTCAGTGAAGGAACCGTGATCCCTTCCGGAACGGAAGTGATTCTTACAGTCAGTGCGGGCGTAGAAGGCGTGGAGGTTCCAGCTGTCGTCGGAATGACCGAAGCAGAGGCAGTATCCACACTGGTTAATAAAGGGTTTGTTCCCAATAAAGTAGACGGATATGACGACTTTATTAAAGAGGGATCCATTATCAGCCAGGATCCGGTAGCCGGAAGCAAAGCGCCGTCAGGCGCCTCCATTACGATTCGTATCAGCAAGGGTGCAGATACCCAGAAAAAGCAGGTGCCGGATCTGATGGGCAAGGATGAAATGACGGCAACCGCACTTCTTGCAGAGGCAGGACTTGAAGTCGGTACAGTATCCGAAGTAAATAACGATTCGGTAACCGAGGGACTTGTCTGCTATCAGAGCTATTCCGCAGGCTCCTATGCGCCGGAAGGAACGAAGGTAGATATTAATGTAAGCCTTGGCCCCATCCAGTCCACTTACAAATTTGTAGACAGTATTGCGGCTCCAACGAAGGAAGAGGATCCGAATTTTAAATCAGGAACACTGGTAACCGTTACGGTATATGCAGACGATGGAACACAGCTCCTGAGTACCCAGACGGATTCGTTCCCGATTCCACAGCAGAATATCTCAGGAATCAGGAGTGCAGCCGGTGTGATTCTGTTCCAGTATACGAATGTCAATGAAGCAACGACCGTTACGAATGATGACGGAACCGTAACCACAATTGACGGCACTACCGAAAGCAAGGAGATCCGGAGAGCGGTAGCATTTACTGCGGAGTAAGTTTTGAGTATGAAGGGTAAAATCATTAAAGGAATTGCCGGGTTTTATTACGTGCATACCGAAAAGGGAATCTTTGAATGTAAGGCAAAAGGGGTTTTCCGGAAGGAAAAGGTGAAACCCCTTGTTGGCGATAATGTAGAAATTGAGCTGCTCGATGAAGGGCAGCTTCTTGGCAATATTAAGGCAATTCTGCCGCGGAAGAATGCCTTAATCCGTCCGGCCTCTGCCAACATCGATCAGGCGCTTGTAATCTTTGCAATTGTGAAGCCTGACCCCAATTATAATCTGCTTGACCGCTTCTTGATTTCGATGCAGAAGCAGGAGATTCCTACGGTGATCTGCTTTAACAAGAAGGATCTGGCATCGCAAAAGGAGCAGGAGGAGCTTTTGGCAGCCTATCGTGCGAGCGGCTGTGAGGTGTTGTTTGTAAGCGGCAGGGAAGAAGAGGGCATCGACCGGATCCGTGAAATCCTCCGTGGTAAGACAACGGTGGTGGCAGGCCCCAGCGGCGTTGGCAAGTCTACAATTGTAAACAGCCTCACTCCGGAAGCTAATATGGAAACCGGTGAAATCAGCCGCAAGATTGAACGTGGAAAGCATACTACCCGCCATGCCGAGCTGTTTGCCGTCGAGGCAGACACATATATTATGGATACGCCGGGATTTACCTCCCTGTACATCGAAGGCATGGAAAAGGAAGAGCTGAAAGAGTATTACCCCGAATTTCTGCCCTATGAACCCTATTGCAGGTTTGGGGGCTGCGTACATATAAGCGAACCGGTCTGTGGAGTGAAGGAAGCCCTTGCTGAAGGGGAGATCAGCCCAATCCGCTATGAGAATTATAAGCTGCTGTACGAGGAACTGAAGGAGAGGAAGAAGTATTGAGAGTGTGGCATTGTGAAACACTCTCTATTTTATTTAATTTTTCAAATACAAAATTACAATCTTACTAAATAATTTGCTATCACGATGTAGAAACATATACATGACAGATAATCCTCTATGTTCTGTTTTTTACAATATAACAACATTATTTTCCGATTTATGGTATAAAGATAATATAGGATTATACTGATAAACAATATAGATTTAGATTAGATACAGCAGGGGGAATGAGGATGCAGAGTGAAAATTATGGAAAGGTTTTGCTCACATCTGAAGAAATACGATGGGTACAAACGGAACCGTTTTGTTTTGATTTTATAAAAGAGAGTAAAGGAAGTACGGCGCTCGAGTGTGAGGCTGTGCTTCAAAAGTTATCGGCAGAGGACAACCCTGACTTCAAAGATTTGATGGAAAGTGTAAAGAATATGGTGAAGGCTCATTTGGAAGAAGCTAAAGAAACTTTAAGGATTGTTTATGATAAGGAATATGATGATAATGTTTCAAAAATAATAGCAGATCTTGAAATGAGTAGTAAAATATTAGGACGAGTGTTAGTAGGTTTTGGATTAAAAGTAGTAGTAGGGGCATTATTAGCAGCATTACTTATTTGGCCAGAACAGATCCAAGAGTGTGATGATGGATATGATTATTCCATTATGGATGAAAATTATCGTGAAATAGATGGGGTGTGTATGATAATCCGGATGTGGATATCAGATATGCATTGCTTGATATTGTGGATGATTTAGCGACGCACTCGGATACGAATGGAGCAAAGGAAAATATCGCTTCGGATGCCAAGTGGGTACAGCTTGATTTTGAGGAAGTGTTGGAGAAAATGGATATTGCATACCTTCCCGGACCGGAAGTATTTATGAGCCGTGTTGTGATGGAATTCAAAGCAAAACAGAAGAGTGTTTTCGTAAAATTGGTAACATGAGTGCTACTGATATTGAAGAGCGCGTGGCAGAATATGTGAATGCTAAGCTTTATGAAAATGATTTTGATGCAGAGATAATCGATCTTGTAATTTTCGGAAGCAGGTGCCCTATTCGCTCGCCGCCGCGGAGGGGGACGGTTTCAACTGCGCGCTCTACCAGAAGGAGAAGCACGGACGGCGGAAGCTCTGCGTGCAGGGCGGACAGGCGCAGGACTTCGTGGAGTTCTTCCTGGAGCCGA
>USDI01000226.1 GCA_900553305.1 uncultured Lachnospiraceae bacterium | reverse complement strand
CTGGCATAGGCTCTGGAAAATTGGCCGTTAAAATATTTAGAGAAGGTTGTTCCGCAGCTTGTTCCTTATATTAAGGAGCTGGATAAGAGAGTGGCTGCGAAGTACAAGGATCCTAAGGTACAGATCATTGATAAGGATGGCAGAGTGCATATGGCACACATTGACATTCATTACGGATTTTCTGTAAACGGTGTGGCTGCAATCCATACAGAGATTCTGAAGAATACCGAACTGAATGCCTTTTACAAGCTGTATCCGGAGAAGTTCAATAATAAGACGAACGGCATTACCTTCCGCCGCTGGCTGATGAGCTGTAACCGCGAGCTGTCCACTTATCTTGCACAGACGATCGGGGATGGCTTTAAGAAGGATGCCGATAAGTTAGAAAAGCTTCTGGAATTTAAGGATAATCCGGATGTTCTGGATCAGATTGCGCAGATCAAGATGAATCGTAAGCAGGAATTGGTTGCCTATGTGAAGGAAACAGAGGGAGTGACCTTGAATCCGGATTCCATTTTTGATATTCAGATTAAGCGTCTCCATGAGTATAAGCGTCAGCAGATGAATGCCTTATATATTATTCATAAATATCTGGAGATTAAAGCAGGTAAGAAGCCGGTTCGTCCGATCACCTTTATTTTCGGAGCAAAGGCAGCACCGGCCTATATCATTGCGCAGGACATCATTCATTTACTGCTGGTATTACAGGAAATCGTGAACAACGATCCGGATGTAAACCGATATATGACGGTTCTGATGGTTGAAAACTATAACGTAACCTATGCAGAGAAGCTGATTCCGGCATGTGATATTTCCGAGCAGATTTCTCTTGCATCCAAGGAAGCTTCCGGAACCGGAAACATGAAGTTTATGCTGAATGGAGCTGTGACGCTTGGAACCTCCGATGGTGCGAACGTCGAGATTAACGAGCTGGTTGGCGATGACAATATTTATATCTTTGGTGCAAAGTCCGAAGAGGTTATTGAACATTATGCCAAGGCAGATTATGTATCAAAGGATTATTATAAGAAGAGTCCCGTGATTAAGGAAGCGGTGGACTTTATCGTCGGAAAACAGGCACTTGCGGTCGGACATAAGGAAAATCTGGAGCGTCTTTACAAGGAGCTTTTGAACAAGGACTGGTTCATGACGCTGCTTGATCTGGAGGCTTATATCAAAGAAAAGGATAAAGCATTCGCAGATTATGAGGATCGTATGAAATGGAAGAAGATGATGCTGGTAAATATTGCCAAGTCAGGCTTCTTCTCATCGGACAGAACGATTGCGGAATATAACCGCGATATCTGGAAGTTAAAATAGTTACAATAGTGTTTATATATGCTTCAGAAGAAAACAGACAAAAGAACGAATGGAATAAAATATGAAAAAAACAATAATTGTAATGCCTGTTGCGAATGAAGAAAGTACGATGGGGCAGATTCTGGATGAAATTCTGGAGCTGCCCTATGACCGTTTATACATATATCCTGTTATTGATGATTATTCAAAGGATCGTACAGAAGCGATTATACGTGAGAGGGAGAAGCGCAGCGATAAGGTAAAATGTATCTATTACAAAGAATCAACCGGTGTGATCAGTTGTTATCTGGAGGGTTTCCGAAGGGCTCTTGCAGATGGTGCGGAACAGGTACTTGAAATGGATGGGGGCTTAAGCCACCTGCCCTCTGAAATTCCGCAGTTTCTGGAAAAACTGGATGAGGGATATGAATGTGTCTGGGGATCGCGCTTTATGAAAGGCGGCTCCATGAGGGAACAGCCTCTGTACCGGAGAATTTTAAGCGGTGGAGGAACTCTGCTTTCCAATCTGGTACTGGGAACGCGGCTTAAGGATATGACCAGTGGATTTGAGGCTTTTCAAAAGGAGATTCTGGAAAAGATGAATCTTGAGAATTTCCTTTCTACCGGACATATGTATCAGACGGAGATGCGTTATTACTGCAGAAACCGCAGGACAATAGAGGTTCCTATTCATTATGTGGGAAGTGCTTCCAGCCTGAAAGGAAGCTCTGTGATGGAAGCTTTGAAAATATTATTTATGCTGAAAAAGAATGAAAGAAATATATGGAAAAAGTAAAGTATTTAATTCTGGGTGCAGGTCCTGCAGGACTTACCTTTGCAAACCGGTTAAAGCAGTTCGGTGAAGATTCCTTTCTGGTAGTGGAGAAGGAAAACGAAGCAGGAGGACTTTGCAGATCATGTCAGGTGGATGGAAGCCCGTTTGATATAGGAGGCGGTCATTTCCTCGATGTCAGACGGCCTTTGGTGAATGAGTTTCTGTTCCATTTTATGCCGGAAGAGGAATGGGAGCGGTTCGACCGTGACAGCCGGATTGTAATTGGGGAAAGACAGATCAGTCATCCGCTGGAGGCGAATATATGGCAGATGGAACCGGAGGATCAGGTACAGGTGCTTTCTTCGATTGCCAGAGCCGGATGCAATAGTGACAGGCCGAAACCGGAAAAGTTTCGTGACTGGATTACGTGGAAACTGGGAGATCAGATAGCAGGGATGTATATGCTCCCCTACAATCGTAAGATGTTTGCGGATGAACTGGATGAGCTGGGAATATACTGGCTCGATAAACTGCCAGATGTAAGCTTTGAGGATACGCTGCGTTCCTGTCTCACACATAAAGCTTACGGACAGCAGCCGGGACATGCGTCCTTTTATTATCCGAAAAAGTACGGTTATGGAGAACTGTGGCTCCGTATGGCAGAAGCGATTGAAGGTCATGTAAAGTATGGAACGGATGTCATTGAGCTTGATCTTAATCATGGCAGAATCAGAATGTCGGATGGAGAGTATTGTGAAGCGGAAAAGATCATAACAACAATTCCGTGGAACAGTCTTTGGAAGATTACCGGATTACCGGAGGATTTACAAAACGCAGTAAAAATGCTGAAGCATAGTTCGATTGAAACCAGATATATCAGTGGTTATCTGAAGACGGATGCACAGTGGCTCTATATTCCCGATGAGAAGAAACCCTTTCATCGTATTCTGGTGCGGCATAATTTCTGTCAGGGAAGCAGGGGATACTGGCTGGAAACAAGGAAGGAACGGGTTTCCATGTATCAGGAGCAGGCAGTATTTTCCTATATGAATGAATATGCATACCCGTTAAATACTATTGATAAGCCTCAGATTATGAAGCGGCTGCTCGACTTTGCTTCCGAAAGACAAATTTATGGTCTTGGAAGATGGGGAGAGCATTGCCACTATAATTCCGATGTGGTAGTCGGTCTGGCAATGAAACTTTCGGAGAAGATTGGTCATGAATAAAGGAAATTGGATAAAAAAGCTGATAGCAAGTATACTCGGATTGTTCGTTTTTACCGGGGTTATGCTTGTACTCACCCATACGGCACAGAATAGTGTCGCCACAACGCAGATTCTTCCGACAATTAATCCGGATCCGGTATATGTAGAGTGTCCGGCGGGAGAGGAAAGGGAGATTACCTGGAAGGCTAAGGAGGATTTTTCGGTCAGTGGCTTTACTCTTCTTCTGGTTAATGTTCCTTCGGAAAGTCAGGGAACCTTCCGCATGAAAATCTGGAATTCTGATAAAGAGCTCATTTTTAACGATTCACTTGCAGTAAATGAAATTGAGCCGGGAAAGTGGACGGTTTTTCCGGCAGAGCTTTCGTTTCAGGCTGGAGAAGAGTACCGGATTGTCATCGAGGCGGATGCAAGTGAGCCCTATTTTATGCAGGTACCGGATGGCTGGGGAGAAAATCTTCCTTTTGAAGAAACCGTATGGGAGAATGGAGAGGCA
>USDI01000225.1 GCA_900553305.1 uncultured Lachnospiraceae bacterium | reverse complement strand
GGCAGTAGCTGTCCGTGACGCTATCGATTACGCAGATGAGGGTGAATACCATGTAGAGGACGGTACCTTATATAAGGGTGAGTTTGATGTTACCAATGTGACGGATATGGCAGATCATATACAGACATCTGCCGATACCGATATTACCGTATTTTATGGAAATACCCGCTATATGACCTCCATACTCGATGCACAGGGCAACAGAGCCATCGGTACAACTGCATCAGAAGAAGTGGCGCGCAAGGTTCTGGATGGACAGCAGGAATACTTTTCCAGTGATGCTAATGTGAATGGTGCGGCATACTTTGGATATTACATACCGATTATCGAAAACGGAAACAGTGTCGGAATGGTTTTTGCCGGAATGCCACAGGCGGATGCCAAGGCTCAGATCAACAAGATTATCAGTCTTATAGCAGGAATTATGGTATTGTTTGTATTTCTGTTTTCTGCATCGACGATCCTTGTTGTCAAGAGCATGGCAAAGGGATTGATTCGTGGAGCCAGCGCACTTGAGCAGGTAGCAACCGGTAAGCTGAATGTGGAACTGAACAGTAAGTTTGCAGAGCGTAAGGACGAAATCGGTCAGATCAGCCGTGCTGTTCAGAAGCTGAAACAGGAGCTTACCAGTGTCATTACTGAAATTATGGGCAACAGTAAGGAATTACATGAAAGCAGTGAGCTTTTACATGAAAAAACCAATGCCAGCATGGAGCATATCAATCAGATCGAACGTGCCGTAGATGAAATTGCACAGGGCGCGGGAAGTCAGGCACAGGAAACCCAGAGTGCAACCGAACACGTCATTGCCATGGGTAACATGATCGAGGATACTTCGAAGGAGATTACAACATTAAATGAAAACGCAAAGCAGATTAAGACTTTAGGTCAGGATGCGGTAACCACGATTGAAGAGCTGCAGAAGATCAATCACAAGACCAAGGAATCCATTGATGTTATTTACGATCAGACCAATACGACGAACACATCTGCACAGCGTATTAAGGAAGCTACGGCACTCATTACCGAGATTGCCGAGGAAACGAACCTTCTGTCCTTAAATGCCTCTATTGAGGCTGCCAGAGCCGGAGAACAGGGCAGAGGCTTTGCAGTTGTTGCCGGACAGATTCAGAAGCTTGCAGAACAGTCGAATGAATCCGCAAGACAGATTGAAGAGATTATTAATTCCCTTCTGGAGGATTCCGGTAAGGCAGTAGAGACCATGGAATCCGTAAAGGAGATTATGGATGAGCAGAATACCAATGTGGAGAAGACCAATGACCAGGTTCGTCAGGTGATCGGTCAGGTCGATGAATCCATTGCTGCGATCGACAGAATCGCACAGCAGAGCGGCAAGCTGAACGAAGCAAGACTCGTAATTACCGATACCGTTCAGAATCTGACTGCGGTAGCAGAAGAAAATGCCGCCGGAACGCAGGAATCTGCAGCATCCGTTGCACAGATCGGTGAACTCATCCGGGATATTGCCCAGGTCGCCGGGGAACAGAGGGATATCGCAGATAAATTAAAAGAAAACATGAGTATATTTGAATTATAAGGGGAACACCATGGATAACATTTATCAGGCTGTAAAAGGCTTATGTAAGGCAATTATGAACCTGCTTGTGGCAGTTGTGGATCTGCTTGCCGGAATCCTGAACGGAATCGCCTGCCTGTTTGAGAAGATCAAACCACATGCTTCCAGACAGTTTCAGGAGATACGGGAAAACGGGGGACTTAAATTCGGTACATATGCAAAGAAAGACGATGCTGAAAAGAGCCCGAAAAAGTTCCCGGCGGGGGCAGGAAATAAGAGCTTTGACGAAGCAAAGGTTCAGGCTGTCCGGGAGGAATTAACGAAGAAGGTCATTAACCGGGATACCTATGATCTTGCATACAGCGAAGCTTCCTACAATGGACAGAACCGCTGCCAGATGACGTTGGCAGCCATGCTGGCCCTGCTTGGAATTATCGTCCTGCTCGGAGCAACAGGAGTGTCCAATGCAGGCAGGGGAGTGCTTATCGTAGTGCTTCTGATTGCAGGAGCTGCAGCCTGTACTGTGATTTATTCCGGTAAGAAGATACGGCAGAAGAATGCACTGATCCGGCTGATCCTCGAGCAGGAGTTTGCAGAGTATCAGACGGTTGTGCAAGCAGCCGGGCAGAAAGAACAGAGGGAAGAAGAAACCGATACGGTGCAGGAACAGGCAGAGGATTCAACGGAATGTACGGAAGAGAATGCAAAGGAAGAAACTCAGCCTGAGAAGAAAGATCTGGCAGCCGTAGAACAAGAGACGGAACCGGAATCACAGATTAAAATTGTGTCTGACACGACTACAGAACCTCTGAAAGAAAATAAGGCAGTGAATGCCTGATATATCATTTATAAGAGCTGAGAGAGGGGAAGCTTATCAATATGGAGAAGAATGAATTCAATTCCATTGGAATTGACGGACGGCTTGACTGGGCGAGAATTAAGAAGTTGTTTTCCATCGGTCTGTTTGCGGCAATTCTTACGTTGATTGCGGATATGATGCTGGGATGGGGAATTGAGGATGAAAGCTTAAGTGGAATTCTACGGATGTTTTCTGCGTATCGGCATGCCAGCAATCAGATGCTGTTTGCAGTTGCCGTGCTTGGAATGATTGGAATTATCTTGGAAGGCTTATGTTATTTTGGAGTTTACCGGCTGATGGCAGAAAAATCACCGAAGCATGCGCATAACTACCGTACCGGAATTCTGGGATACATTATGTTCGGTCCTTGTGGATTCCACATTGGAGTCTGTGCCACGATGTTTTTATATCGCAGTCTTACCGAAGCCGGTGCTGCGAATGTAATGGAAATCGTAGATCAATTTGTAGATTATTTCTTTGTACCGCCGTTTGTATTGTTCTGGATCTTCTTCCTGATTCTGGTAGTAACACAGATTTCGGCATTTGTGAAAGGCCTGACACCCTATCCGAAGTGGTGTGCCATCTTTTCTCTGCCGGTTGGAATGATCCTTGCAATGGCATTTGGCGCCTTTGGAAATCATGCGTGGGTCAATGCAATCACCTGTGCATGGATTTCGGTAGGAAATATCTGGATGTTTGCCGGTCTGCTGCTTATGATGAAGAAGGCTGAAAATTAGGGCGTTTTCTGGAAGTGCTGGTAATCCTTGCAGGAGTTCCAGTTACCACCCCAGGTAAAGCCGTGCTCCTTAAATAACCGGTAGCACAGATCCTGTTCATCAATTTTATATGCAAAATCTTTGGAACGGTCAGCGTAGATCTCACTTCCTTTGGGTGAGATGTAATCCTGGCCGTTTCCTGTCTTATCGAATACCACATATGGATTATAGAATGGATTAATATCAATGGCACAGCCTAAAGCATGCTTGGAGAGGCTGGTCGTACCGTCTACAACACGATAATTGAAGCAGGAGGTATTATTGGCCTCCATAGAGGCGGTATCGTCCCCATCATAGTCGTCAATCAGACGGATGCTCTCAATCGGATATTGATTGCAGTACAGTTCATAAAAGATTTCTTTCAGATCCTCTGCAATAAATACGTTACAGATCAGTTCTCCCTCCTTAATATTTCCGTCAAAGTCATAATAAAGAACTTTGAGATACCGCAGGTCATCGTAGCTGATCTGCAAAGTAGCAGGATCAGACACTAAGTTCACGGCAGGTACGGCAAGGGAATCGGCCTCTTCTTCGGTGATCGGATAGGAGATTCCGGTGATTCTTGCCTTGACCTCATCGGTCAACTCTTCATAGTAGAAGGAATCGACAGCAGCGACAGAGCTGTGG
>USDI01000224.1 GCA_900553305.1 uncultured Lachnospiraceae bacterium | reverse complement strand
TGCAGTCCGAGCATATGTATACGCCCGGTCCGGCTATTATATGCCTGACACTCCTCGGTTCCCTTATCGGTAATCGTACCATGCAGTCCGGCATAGGCATCTGCTCCGAATTCCGTAACAATCACCGGCTTCTGCGGCTTACTGTTTGCAAAAAGTGCAGGCAGCATCTTCAGATCTGCGGTGTACCATCCACAATATTCATTTAAACCGATGATATCCAGATACTGCTCTAACCGGTCTTCAATCGCATTTTTCTTAAAGTTCACAAGACAGGCTGCCGACACCGCTCTCGTATGATCGAGTTCATGCGCACATTTTGCCAGATTTCCCATAAATTGCAGTCTCGAATCCGTGTCTTCGTTTTCATTTCCAACAGACCAGATAATCACGCTGGCACGGTTGTAATCACGGTGAATCAGCTCCTTTAACTGGTTCTCGGCATCCTGATAAGTATCCTCCGAATCAAAGTGAATATTCCAGTATACCGGAACCTCTTCCCATAAAAGAATGCCAAGTTCATCTGCAAGCTGTGCCATTCTCTCATGATGCGGATAATGTGCCACTCTCATAAAGTTGCATCCCAGTTCCCTGGCAATCCGGATATTCTCAATCCGTTCCTCATCGGTAAGTGCCTTGCCATTTGGTACACTGTCCTCATGACAGCTGATTCCATGTAAGAAAACCAGCTTTCCATTCAAGACAATATCCATTCCCTTGACACGGATTTCACGGAAACCGACACGATCACGCACTTCGTCTCCTTCGCAGGAAAGCTCCACATCGTAAAGCTTCGGATTCTCCGGTGACCAGACTTCCGGTTCTGCATCAAACAAAAGCTCACCCTTTCCTCCCCGAACCGGAATTTCCTTCTCAATTCCCAGTTCACGAATGGTCAGAATTGCCGTTCCTGTGATTTCTTCCGACATCCGTACAAATGCACGGATTTTTTTAAAATTGCTGTCCGGTTCCAGTGCAATCTTAAACTCCTTCACATGAACCCTCGGTACACGGATCAACTCAATATCACGATAAATTCCACCATAATTAAACCAGTCCGTATCCAGCGCCGGAACCTGATTGTTCCTTCTGGTGCTGTCCACCTGAATCAGAATCCGGTTCTCATGCTCTAACAGATCCGTAAGGTCAAAATAACACGGCGTAGAACCGCCACGATGCATGCCAACATATTTTTTGTTCAAAAAGACTCTGCACAGATATCAGGCTGCACAGATTTTTAAAATCATCCGTTCGTCATCCTTCTGCCTGGCGTAAAGGAATTTTCTCGTAAAAATCATGCTGCCGTCATACAGCTTGTATAAATCTGAAAAGGTATTGAAGCAGCAGGGAAGTGTCATCATTTCCCACTCGTCAAAGGAAAAGTCCACCGGCAGGGAATTCCCTACTTCATCATAGTAATGTTCCTCATACCATTTTGCCCGGATACAGGTATCATACTGATCCACTGCATAATGCCAGTGTCCGTTCAATGATTCCTTCTTACGAAACCGGTCATAAATCATGTCATCTGCTGTCACCAGCTTTTCAAAATATTCCTTCATGTAAGCTTCCATCGTCCAGTTCTCCTTTTTTGTACTATTTACCTACGCCTCATTCCAGTAACAATCTACACTCAGATGAAATATGCATTTCCTTACTCTCATAGCTCCTGTCCTTGTGTATGGTTAAAGTATATTTGTTTAAAACGCAAAAGAAAATATCACAAATTGTTCTAATCCAATTGAAACATGTCAAAAATTGCTTTACTATAATCTTATGGGCACCTTCTCTTGACGAGCTGGCTGCTCACTTTTACGTGTCCAAATATTACCTCCTGCACCAGTTCAAGGAATATACGAAGACCACCATTCACCAGTACATCCTGATGAAACGGATTAACCTTGCAAAGGATTATCTGGAATCCGGCTTCTCTTCGACTTCCATTTATGAAAAGTGCGGCTTTTCTACCTATTCCAATTTTTATAAGGCATTTACCGGTCAGACGGGAATTTCCCCCGGAAATTACAAAAGGTAGAGGTTCATCGTCCATCACACACCGGTCGTATCAAAGTCCGGAATGAAACTCTCCTTCGCCACATCACCCTCCTGGATAAAGGCATTGGTAATTCCAAGCTGCAATGCATAATCCACCACCTGCTCATACTCCCGTGCGGTTACCTTGCGCATGAGCTGTGGCTCCTGCCGTGCGGCCTCCTCCAGTTCCTTCTGGTTCCCGCTGTGCGAGGTCAGCTGTACCATCGGCGTGTACTGGTTCATCAGACTGATGTAAATCTTGTCCCCATAGGTTTCCCACAAATACTGCAGAACGGCTTTCGCATTTTTCTTATGCCCCGGCAGCAGTAAATGCCGGACAATCACGCCTCTTTGCATCATTCCCTCTTCATTGAAAAGAGGTTCGCCTGTTATTTTCACCATCTGTTCCAACGCGCATTTTGCCACCTCCGGATAATTCCCTGCATGGGAAAGCCTTCCTGCAAGTTCTCCGTCCATATACTTGAAATCCGTAAGAAAAATGTCCACCAGACCTTCTAATGCTGCAATTACATCGGCCTTCTCATATCCGCTTCCGTTATACACAACCGGAATATGAAGTCCCTGTTCTCTGGCTCTCAGAAGTGCCCATACAATATCCGGCAGATCATGATCCGGCGTCACCAGATTGATATTGGCTGCTCCCTGTGCCTGCAGCTCCAGAAAGATTTCCGCCAGTCTCTCCCTGCTGATTTCCTTTCCCCTTGTACCGGCTGCAATATCAAAGTTCTGACAATAGACACACCTTAGGTTACATCCAGAAAAGAATACGGCTCCCGAACCGCTTTTCCCTGAAATACATGGTTCCTCCCACATATGTAAGGCAGCCCTTGCCACCCACAGCGTTCCATCCATCTGACAAAACCCGGTCTGTCCTTCCTTCCGGTTCACCCCGCACTCTCTCGGACAAAGCCTGCATTCTTCATAAGCTTTTTCAAACATATCCTATTCCTTATTTTCATCATTCACATCTGACTATATGCTGTATTTACCATATTCCTTTATATACTGTGAAAAAAAAGGTAATGCAAATGAAATATATCCTTGTCTTGAATTCAATATACCTCTTTTAACCAGCCGATCCCTATACATAGAATAACTTCCTGCTTTATCTCCCATAAGCTTTAGAACCTCTTCTCGTTTATACTCTTCTTTTTCAACCAGAAGTTCCGCGAGAAATCGATCCATTGTCGTCATTTCTTCCCATATTTTTTCATAAGAATAAGCATAAAGTTCTGTCTTAAGTCTGAGTATTATATCATCCAATGTTTCATCATCACATTTCTTAAAATATAACACTCCCAATTCCTGAAAAGCATATGCATAACCCCGGGTAATAATTGCCATTTCGCGGGCCTCATCAATAGATATATTAAGCTTATTCCTATATACTTCTGTCATTCTTATCATATTTAAAGGCTCTGTTTTAATTGTTGTCGCTCTTCTAAAAAATGTCAGATTTTTCACATTGCAAAGTTCCTGTATGTTCTCATATAACCCCGTACATACAAAATATACGGGATATCCCGCTCTGAGCCATTTTCCATATTCAGATGCAAATTTAATCATCTGTTCTGATTTTGATACTTCATCAATCCCAATCAAAATCTTCTTTCCTTTTTTCTGAACCGCTTGTACCATCAGTTCAATTTCTACTCCGATATCAAAAAAAGCATCATTTGTCGCTTTTGTATATCCAAAACCTCCACCTGATCCCAACACGGTTGCAGAAATATTCACTCCCGTGGTTTTATCTACGGAACCATAGCCTTCCTTTACAAGCATTG
>USDI01000223.1 GCA_900553305.1 uncultured Lachnospiraceae bacterium | reverse complement strand
CCACGCAGAGAATCACGCCGACAATCTTCATGATCTTTAACCGGCGTTCCTCCTTTTTCTTTTCCATGGCACGTTCTGCCATCTTGCGGTCGTATTTCGTCTTATACTCCTGTTGATTTGTTCCCTGTGTCATTTTCTGATACACACCTTTCTTTTAACTATCTTGCATTAATATAATTTACAAGTCCCTCAGCGTCAATGATTTTCTGCATAAAAGGAGGGAATGCCTGTCCTTTAAATTCCGTACCCTTTGTCAGGTTCTTAATAATTCCGGAATCAAAATCCACTAAAACCTCATCGCCTGCATCAATTCCCTTCGATGCTTCGGCACATTCAATAATCGGAAGTCCGATGTTGATTGCATTCCGGTAAAAAATACGTGCAAAGGTTTCGGCAATAACACAGCTTACTCCCGCGGCCTTAATGGCAATCGGTGCATGCTCTCTGGAGGAACCGCATCCGAAGTTCTTCTCAGCAACAATAATATCACCCTTTTTTACTTTATTCACAAAATCCTTGTCAATATCTTCCATACAATGAGTGGCAAGCTCTGCCGGATCCGAAGAATTCAGATATCTTGCAGGAATGATTACATCTGTATCTACATTGTCACCATATTTAAAAACAATCCCCTGTGCTGCTTTCATAATCCTTATCCTTTCCTGATTTTTATTCACACGGACATGAAATTACGCCGGTAAGCGCGCTTGCTGCTGCAACAGCAGGGCTTGCCAGATAAACTTCAGAGTCCACATGTCCCATACGTCCGACAAAGTTCCGGTTCGTTGTGGAAATACAACGCTCTCCGGCAGCCAGAACACCCATGTAACCGCCAAGACACGGTCCGCAGGTCGGTGTACTTACCACTGCTCCGGCTTCTATGAAGATCTTCAAAAGCCCCTCTTCCATACACTGTAAATAAATTGCCTGCGTAGCCGGAATAATGATGCAGCGGACACCCTCTGCCACACGCCTGCCCTTAAGGACTTCGGCTGCGGTTCTCATATCATCCATTCTCCCGTTCGTACAGGAACCGATAACTACCTGATCGATCTTGACATCTTCGGTAATTTCATCAATGGTCTTCGTATTTTCAGGCAGGTGAGGGAACGCAATCGTCGGACGCAGGGTACTTAAATCAATCGTGTACTCCTCGTCATAAACAGCGTCCTCGTCTGCTTCATAAATCTTATATTCTCTGTTGGAATGTTCCTTCATATAAGCAATGGCGAGATCATCTACCGGGAAAATACCATTCTTACCGCCGGCTTCAATCGCCATGTTGGCAATGGTAAACCGATCATCCATCGTAAGATTCTGAATACCGTCACCGGTAAATTCCATGGATTTATATAACGCACCGTCCACACCGATCATACCAATAATATGTAAAATGACATCCTTACCGCTTACCCATTTGGAGGGCTTGCCGGTAAGTACGAAGCGGATTGCACCGGGCACCTTGAACCATGCCTTGCCGGTAGCCATTCCGGCTGCCATATCGGTACTTCCGACACCGGTAGAAAAAGCACCAAGTGCTCCGTAAGTACAGGTATGGGAGTCTGCCCCGATAATCACATCCCCGGCTACCGTAAGTCCTTTTTCCGGAAGAAGTGCATGTTCAATTCCCATCTGTCCCACTTCGAAGTAATTCGTAATTTCGTTCTTACGTGCAAATTCACGTACGCATTTACAATGCTCTGCGGATTTAATATCCTTATTCGGCACAAAATGATCCGGAACCAGTGCAATCTTATCCTTATCAAAGACGCCGTCCACGTTCATTTTGCTCATTTCTTTAATTGCAACCGGACTGGTAATATCGTTACCAAGTACCAGATCCAGATCAGCTTCAATGAGCTGGCCTGCTTCTACACAATCCAATCCTGCATGTGCTGCAAGGATCTTCTGTGTCATCGTCATTCCCATGATCCATACCTCCTAAACAATCTATTACATAGAATACCACATTCTGTCGATTTTGAAAAATGAAAATTTCGTGAATTCTTTTGGATTCATATAAACATAACAACACCCGGGGATTTCTCTCCGGGTGTGTATCTCTTTCTTTGTTTGAAACGATTAGTTGTTGATCAGCTTATCGTTTTCATTGTTCCAGCTATACAGCTTACGGATTTCCTTACCAACCTGCTCTGAAGGATGTTCAGCAGCAAGCTTTCTCATTGCCTTGAAGTGAGCCTGTCCACCTGCAGCAGACATATCTAACAGGAAGTCCTTTGCAAAAGTACCATCCTGAATGTCCTTAAGGATCTTCTTCATGGTCTTCTTGGTTTCTTCGGTAATGATCTTGGGTCCTGTGATGTAATCACCATATTCAGCGGTGTTGGAAATGGAATATCTCATTCCTTCGAAACCGGACTGGTAAATCAGGTCTACGATCAGCTTCATCTCATGGATACATTCGAAGTATGCGTTTCTCGGATCATAACCGGCTTCGCAAAGTGTTTCGAAACCAGCCTGCATTAATGCACATACACCACCACAGAGAACGGCCTGCTCACCAAAGAGGTCTGTTTCGGTTTCGGTACGGAATGTGGTTTCCAGGACACCGGCTCTTGCTCCACCGATAGCAAGTGCATAAGCAAGTGCCATATCAAGAGCCTTACCGGTAGCATCCTGATGTACAGCAACCAGACAGGGAACACCCTTTCCTGCCTGATACTCGCTGCGGACGGTATGTCCGGGTCCCTTAGGTGCGATCATGGTAACATCTACGAACTTAGGCGGTACGATCTGGTTGAAGTGGATGTTGAAGCCGTGTGCGAACATCAGCATATTGCCCTCTTCCAGATTCGGCTCGATGTCTTTCTTGTACATAGCAGCCTGCAATTCATCATTAATAAGAATCATAATAATATCTGCTTTTTTAGCAGCTTCTGCTGCTGTATATACTTCAAATCCCTGTGCCTCTGCCTTTGCCCAGGATTTGGAGCCTTCATAAAGACCAATAATGACATGGCATCCTGATTCCTTTGCATTTAATGCATGTGCATGTCCCTGGCTGCCATAGCCAATAATCGCAATTGTTTTTCCTTCCAGTAAAGAGAGATTACAATCTTCCTGATAATAAATATTTGCCATTTCAATGACTCCTTTCGCTGAGGTTTCTCCTCTAATTTTATGCCAAATCTGCAATGCAGAATTTTGGTTTCCCGGTTAATTCAGGTAGGTAACATTCTCGGATCCTCTTCCGAGACCTGCAATACCTGTTCTTGCAAGCTCTAAAATTTCAAAGCCGCTTAACAGATTTAAAAAGGCATCAATCTTTGCCTGACCACCGGTCATTTCGATAATCAGACTATCGACCGCAACGTCGATAATGTTGCCACGGAAGGTATTTGTTAATAAAATCACTCCCTGACGCTGCTCTTCGTTTGCTCTTACCTTAATTAAAGCAAGTTCACGGTAAACGCTGATCTCCGGCTCCAATTCCTTGACATCACGGACATCCTCAAGCTTTCCTACCTGTTTCTCAATCTGTGCAAGTGTTTCGGCATCGCCGGATGCCACAATGGTAATCCGGGTAATCCGTGCATCTGCGGTTACACCTGCGGTAATGCTTTCAATATTATATCCTCTTCGGGAAAACAGACCGGAGATACGGCTTAACACACCCGAAGTATTATCTACTAATAACTGAAATACTTTCTTCTGCATGGGATCCTCCTGTTTCGAGATCCTAAAATGGATTTCTTTTGTTAATGCTAGTACCGATTTTTTTGCCGCTGCCATGTTCGTGCAGGCGCTATTCACCGGAATCGCCTACCAACGCAGCAGTCTACTGTATTCCTATTTTCTGTCTGTTTTCGTCTATTTTATCGGTTTCTTTGCAGCAGGCCGGATCCATGA
>USDI01000222.1 GCA_900553305.1 uncultured Lachnospiraceae bacterium | reverse complement strand
CGTGTTCGCCTTGTTCTGTGAGGTATCCATATCATATAGCTGATACTTAAGGAAATGCTCCTGTGTATCCTTAAGCTCCGGATCAATTTCTTCCAGATACGGTCCGATCTGTTCAATGATCGATGTACTTTCGATCCCCTGTCCTTCGGAATACAATCTCATATAATCCGTGTCATAAAGCACATCCTTCATATCCGCTACAACCGGCACCACATGCTTACGGATTTCCTTTAAAAGATCTCTGGTTTCATTAAGCGTATAGTCTCTTACATAAACCGCATCATATGCATATTCTGCATAATTGTCATAGCCGTTGAGCTTCGCAATCTCATTCCGGACATCCACAAGCTCCACAAAGACCTCTCCGACCGCATCATTCCTCTGCTTGCAGATTCCCTGATAAATCTCAACAACGGCATCATGATCCAGCTGATCCGATTCCATATTCAGACGGTTCATATCCCACTCTTCCCCGTCATATTCATAATAAAATTCTTCGGAGGAAAGCTGCTCATACTCCTGTTCCAGACTGTTTTCCTTCGCCGTAAGCTCCTTTTCCTCGTCCGTCACCTCTTCATAATCCAGATAAGCCTCCACCTGCGCCGCATTCATCAGCTCAATCATCGTATCCTTATACGGTGATTTACAAAGCTCCCGGATTGCTACATTCAACCGGTCCCCGTAATTCACCACCTCATCGAGAAACTCTGCCTGGATTTCCTGATTTTCCGCATCAAAAATATTCTGATAGTAGGTGAGCTGTGAAAGAGAATAACAGGTTGAAAGCCTCTCTATTCCATCCAGTGTCTCCTCAAACAATTCCTTCACGCGCTCCGGATCCTCAGCTTCCCCGGCCTCTTCCGCTTTTGCTGCCAGTTCATTCATTTCGGCAAGCTGTGCATCCAACAGGTCCATATCGCAGGTTGTCTGCTTCATCTCTTCCAGTGTCAGATTGGCATGATCCACATCCCGGTAGCGGGAGGTTGTCTGATAGACATAAAGTGTGTACGGTGAAGCCTCATCCGTGTAGGTTCCGATCAGAGTAAGCCCGATCTCTTCGGCATTGCCAAGATCGATACGGGAAAAGATGTACCGTCCTCCCAGGCGCTTAAACTGATCCAGATCAAGATATAAATCATGGTCGGTCACCTCATAGGTACGGGAGCTGTTGATAATGGAAAGATCCGTGCCGGAATAAAGGTAAGCCCGCGCTCCCCATTCATCAAAATACAGCCGGCTCTCCTCCACCCGGTCAAGGGCCGGTGCAATCATTTTCCGGAATTCTTCTTTATAATCCTGCGAATAAAAGCCAAGATAACCATCGAGAGTGGCAATATCATTGTATTCCAGAATGGCCGGATAAAAACCGTATGCCACGGACCACTGTCCACAGTATCCGATATCCTCCTTTGCCTTGTCAAAAAGATCTGTGGAATAAAATTCACGGTAGGTCAGGTCATTGGCCTTCTGTCCCTTCACCATCTCATAGACCTTGCTGAAACAGGTATGGTAAAGGTCATTATAGCGGGTATTGCTTCCCAGAATCACAAGCACTGCTGCAAGAGCCAGAAGATTTGCTGCCACACGAAAGCCCTTTTTCTCCTTCTCATACAGCCTCTTCAATACCAAAAAGAATGCGGCATACCACACGAAAGGATTGAAGAAAATCGTCCGGTTAAACTGCCATCCGGTAAGCGGCGGACACAGGAACTCAACCACGTTCCGCACCGGTTCCAGATAATAAATGCCATAGATCAGGCTGTTAAAAACAAGAATGAGCACGAGAAGATTATACCAGTCATGGAAAATACCTCTTGCATTTTTCTTCACCAGATAAGAAATATTCAGATAGAAAAAGTAAATGGCACACACCGGAAGCACCACATACATGTGGACACTCTCTGCATGGAACATGCCCTTTACAAAGGAATCTCCGATGGTGGCAAGTGCCTCCGAAATTGTATAGTTTCCTGCCACAATTGTTGACCGGATCGTCACCTCGTCATCGAACAGCATCATGTAAAACAACCGGTATTCGCACACGATGTACCCCACCGATAATACAACAATCGCAAGCAGCATTCTTCCCGGGAATTTCCGGTCTTTGATCCATAAGATCAGAAACGCAAGCGCCATATACGCCAGAATAAACAGTCCGAAATAGGAAAAATAAGACAGCACCGGGTAGAAAAATAATGCCGCATATAAGCCCCAGGACGGCTTCCGCATGATTTTTACAAGCAGGAACAGAAGCAGTGGAATGGACGCAAAAGGAATTCCAAATGCCGGAAAGACATTCAGGATTCCATAGGCAAAGCCGCATAACCACACAAGCGCCTGCTGATTTTTATATTTTTCACCGAGGAGTTCCCTGCCAAGCAGAACCGAGCCTGCAATGGCAATCAGAATTTTCAGGAAATATGCTGCAATATATGCCGGGAACGCCGGTAACAACATAAAAAGAATCGTATAAATATAAAACTCGGAGAACAGCGTATCACGGCTGATTCCTCCAAGAAAATTCACATAAGCGCCATGACTGAAAAACGAATGGTCATTTTTCATCATTTGAAGCTGTGGGATAAACAGATCCAGATTGTCATGAACGGCTATGACACTATCTTCTCCCCACAGGAGGAACACCGTCATGGCAGCGAACAGGAAGCCTCCAATCACCAACAGATACCACCGGGAAAGCACTTTCTTCATCTTCTAAAATCCTTTCTGTTTATCCTGCTTCAGGAACACAATTATTTATTTTCTGCGCTCATACGCCGTCCTTTTTCACAGACGAGCGTATAACGATATTCAAAGTCTCTGCGGTTCTTCATCGCCATATTCGACAGAATCAGTCCTGCAAAGAAAGACTGAATGGCAGCCAGTCCCACGAAACCGCAGACAATCAGAGTCGGGAACTTTAATACCAGCCCGGTCTTCACATATTCTGACAGAACCGGAATAAAAAATATCACGGCAAGAATTCCCAGAATCAGCGCAAGGATACTGAAAAATCCAAACGGCTTATAATCACGGTAAAGCTTAAAGATGGTAAACAGAACCTTAAATCCATCAGAATAGGTATTAAGCTTCGATTCGCTTCCTTCCGGACGGTCACGGTATTCTACAATGACATTATCAATCTGCATATGGTTATATACTGCATGAATGGTCATTTCCGTTTCGATCTCAAAGCCCTTTGACAGAATCGGGAATGTCTTCACAAACCCATAGCTGAAGGCACGGTATCCGGTCATAATATCCTTGATCTTACAGCCAAACAACCGGTTGATGCTGGCTCTTACAAGCGTATTCCCCATATTGTGAAAGGGACGTTTATTCTCTTCAAAATAAGTGGAAGAAAGACGGTCACCAACAACCATATCGGAATTGTACTTTAATACCTTGTCCGCCATCTCCCGTGCGAACTCCATGGGATAGGTATCGTCCCCATCCACCATAATATAGCACTCGGCATCAATTTCACGGAACATTCTTCGGATCACATTTCCCTTACCCTGCATGTATTCATGTCGCACTACCGCTCCTGCTTTCGCTGCAAGCTCTGCTGTCCGGTCTGTGGAATTATTATCATATACATAAACTACTGCTTCCGGAAGTTCCCGTCTTGCATCGGTCACTACCTTTTCTATGGTTTTTTCTTCGTTATAACATGGAATTAAAACAGCTATCTTGTCCATTCTGGAACCTCGCTTTACTCTATATCTAAGACTCACATTGCTATGCTTCTTACATCATACCATATTTTTCTATATCATGTGAACATTTTTTACACTTCACACAGCAGTCAGGCACTCTTTTTCCTTCATTTCTTGTAACTATTCAGCACCCCATTCGTAAAACCGTCGCTAACGCAACTTGAGTTTTACTCATGTGGTTACTTCGCC
>USDI01000221.1 GCA_900553305.1 uncultured Lachnospiraceae bacterium | reverse complement strand
AGGATATGGAAGCAGCACGGGGAAGCTGAAGGAAGAGCTAAATATACCGGCAGTAGGGGATGTCGGAAAGGTATTGCTTTCCATGGCTAACGTGGATGAAGATTTTATTGATCTTTTAAGCTACCGCTTTGAAAAGGGCTCCCTGAATAATCATCCTGTGAGAAACATCGTGCTTGCAGCCCTGATTGATCTGAAGGGAAATCTGACGGAAGCAACCAAATATATGTGCAAGCTTCTGGATATTAAAGGGACAGTGCTTCCGCTGACGGGTGAAAAGATCGATCTGGTTGGTGAAAGCACGGAAAGAGAATATTTTGGAGAAGAGGCTGTCAGTAGGAATATAAGGAACATCAGCCGTCTGAGTTATGATCATGATATTAAAATTGAACAGGAAATCCGGGAGAAGATCGAAGAGGCAGATCTGATCATTTTCAGCGCGGGAAGCCTGTATACCAGTATTGTTCCGCATCTGCTTGCTCCTGAAGTGAGGAGCGCTCTGGAGGAAACGAAGGCTCCGCTTTTATACATATCCAATCTGGTAACACAGCCCGGTGAGACGGATATCCAGACAGTCAGCCGGCATGTGGAGATATTGAATGAGTATCTGGGTTCCCGTAAGATCGATCTGGTGGTTGCAAATAACGGAACAGTGGATGAGAATGTGCGGGAACGGTATTTAAGTGCAGAGAATAAGCGAATCGTCCAGGTGGATCATATTACATTGGAAAAGATGGGGGTTCAGATTATAGAGGATGATATTTTCTGCATTGAAGATGAGAAGATCAGACACAATGCATTAAAGACGGCATTTCTTATCTTTTCCTATCTGATGGAAGCGTAAAAAGTATGGGGATAAGGGAGTTATAAAATGGGTAAGTTGAAAAATATATTGTTCATGGATGTGGATAATCCAAATGAAAAAGCAGATGGTCCTATTGCTTTGCGCATCAGTGCCATTGTTATGATGATATATCTGGCAGTGATATCCGTTCTGCCGGTTATGGTACATCGTGTCCTATGGATAGTTGGGAATCTGTTATTTGTGTTAATATATGGACATCTGATAGGAATGACCTATCGCAATCATACAAGAAAAGCACTTATATGGTATAATGTGGTTACAGTTGCGGCTGTTTGTTCTAATGTGGGTCTGATCGGCTGGAACAGCGGTATACAGCATTTTCTGTTTGTACTTGTTTTGATAGATTTGATTTTTACGTGTAGGAATAGATGGAAGCAATGTGTAGTAGTGATGCTTTTGTGTGTGATAAGGCTTGCTTTGTATTTTTATTGCCGGATGTATGCTGCGACCATACAGCTGCAGATTTTTTATGATATCTTTTTACAGGTATTTACAACAGTTGCTGTATTTTTCATGCTCTATTTAAATGGAATGATGCTTGCCAGAGATTCGCAGGTAATTGAAAGAAAGCTGATGAAGTATAATAAAGAGCTTCAGAGGGCTGCTAACACGGACATGTTAACAAAGCTATGGAACAGGCTTTTTTTGATGCAGTATATGGAAAAAAAGGTTGCATCGCCGGATATTTTTCTGTCAATTGCGATTGGCGACATCGATTTCTTTAAGAAGGTCAATGACACCTATGGACATGAGTGTGGCGATGAGGTATTAAGGACACTGGCAGCTGTCTTTAAAAAGGAAATGGAAGGCTGTGGTGTAGTGGCAAGATGGGGCGGAGAGGAATTCATTTTTGTGTTTGAGGGTGTGAACGGAGATGAAGCAATGGTGTTATTGGATCATTTACAACGTGTTGTCCGTGATACTGTAATCAATTACGAAGGTCTGCAGCTTAAAGTGACAATGACGTTCGGACTTGTTGAATATAATACGAAGCTTAGACTGGATGAAAATATTAATATAGCAGATGAGCGTCTGTACATCGGAAAAGAAAAGGGACGTGACCGGATCATATACTGACCTGTAATGAATCATTGAATCGTATGTTTTTAGCCGTAATAACATTCCGATTGAGAACTTTATTGAAATTCCGGTCAGATGATAGTATAATTTATGCGGATTTATATGAACATAACTATAAAAAGCACACAAGGAGGAATCAGTTATGCTTAACTGGAAAAATCTGGATACCCTTGCTTCTTATCAGGAACTTGAGAAGACAGATCGTGTCAATCTGGTAGAAGTGATGTCTGGTGAAAACGGTGCAGACCGTGTAAAGAATTACAGCATCCCGATGGTAGAAGGTCTTACTTATAATTACGCTGCAAAGGCAGTAGACAATCAGGTACTTGAAGTACTTGCAAAGCTAGCGGAAGAAGCACAGCTTGTAGAGAAATTTGAATCCCTTTACAATGGTGCGGTAATTAACACGGGCGAGAAGCGTCTGGTTCTGCATCAGCTTACCCGTGGACAGCTGGGAAATAAGGTAGAGGCTGATGGTGTGGATAAGCGTGAATTTTATGTGACACAGCAGAAGAGAATTGCAGAATTTGCAAATAAGGTACATGCCGGAGAGATCACCAACGCAGCAGGTGAGAAGTTTACCACAGTTGTACAGATCGGTATCGGCGGAAGCGACTTAGGTCCCCGCGCGATGTATCTTGCATTAGAGAACTGGGCTAAGAAGAACAATACCTTCAAAATGGAAGCAAAGTTCATCAGTAATGTGGATCCCGATGATGCAGCAGCCGTATTAAATTCCATCGATGTTGCACATTCCCTGTTCGTACTGGTTTCCAAGTCCGGTACAACCTTAGAGACTTTAACCAATGAATCCTTCGTTAAGGATGCTCTTGCAAAGGCCGGATTAGATGCTTCCAGGCATATGATTGCAGTTACAAGTGAAACTTCTCCTCTTGCAAAGAGTGCAGATTATCTGGCAGCTTTCTTCATGGATGACTACATCGGAGGACGTTATTCCTCTTCCTCCGCAGTAGGTGGCGCAGTTCTGTCTCTGGCATTTGGACCGGAAGTATTTGCACAGTTCTTAGATGGTGCAGCAGAAGTGGATAAGCTTTCTGCAAACAAGGATCTTATGAAGAATCCGGAAATGCTCGATGCATTAATCGGTGTTTATGAGCGTAACGTACTGGGATATCCTGCAACCGCAGTTCTTCCTTATTCCCAGGCACTCAGCCGTTTCCCTGCTCATTTACAGCAGCTTGATATGGAATCCAACGGCAAGTCCGTAAACCGTTTCGGCGAGCCGATTAACTATGTAACAGGACCGATCATCTTTGGTGAACCGGGAACCAACGGACAGCATTCCTTCTATCAGTTATTACATCAGGGAACCGATATTGTGCCGTTACAGTTCATCGGATTTAAGAACAGCCAGATTGGCACGGATGTTGTTATTCAGGACAGCACCAGCCAGCAGAAGCTTTGTGCAAACGTAGCAGCCCAGATTGTTGCATTTGCATGTGGTAAGGAAGATGAGAACCGCAACAAGAATTTCGAGGGCGGCCGTCCGTCCAGCATTATTATCGGTGAGGAATTGACACCGGCTGCTTTAGGTGCACTGCTTGCACACTTCGAAAACAAGGTAATGTTCCAGGGCTTTGTATGGAATATTAACAGCTTCGATCAGGAAGGTGTACAGCTGGGTAAGGTGCTCGCAAAGAGAGTGCTTGCACATGATACCGACGGAGCACTGAAGGTTTACAGTGAGCTGTTGAATATTTAATTGGCTAAATTGACCGGATTACTTCATTGTCATGCTTTAGGGAACGTATTAAGAAGCGGATAAGTTAAGTTAGTAAATAGGCTAGGTACAGATGAGTATCACTATGGGATAGTTCCTGTAGTGGTGCTCATTTTCTTTTGGAATTTGTTATGACAATCTGCTGATTTACTGTATTGATCTGAGGTGCCAGATACTTTCCTCCCGGGGCTGGTCTCCGGAACTAAGAAGTTGCGTCTGTTTTGGATCATATT
>USDI01000220.1 GCA_900553305.1 uncultured Lachnospiraceae bacterium | reverse complement strand
ACTTTTGGTGCCCGGCGGTGCCATCAGCGGCGGTGCCTTTAAGAATAACAGTAATCTTCTCGGACGGCGGCGTGAAATCGAAGAACTGAACGAGAAGGTGAAGAAATATTTAAAACAGGTAGATGAGCTGTTAGAGGATATCGAGAAGACCAAGCAGGAGCGTAACCGGTTACGTTTAAGCCTGGAAGAAGACAAGGCGGCATTACAAAAGAAGTTCATTGAACAGAATACCGCAAGACTGAATGTTATTAAGGCGGAGGAACGTAAGAATGAAGCTTCCGAAGGGTCGGTAGAATTAAAGAACGAAGAGCGCGAGATCGAGAACCAGATTCAGGAGATCAACCGGAGTAAGCAGGAGATCCAACAGGAATTACAGGATTCCGAGCAGCTTGAAAAGAATGTGGAAGAGCAGATCAAGGGCTTTACCGCAGAGCTGGAAGAAAAGCGTAAGGAAGAGTCCGAACAGTCCGTACATGTATCGGAATGGGATGTGGAAGTGGAGAAGATGCTGCAGCAGCAGAACTTCCATCAACAGAATGTGGATCGTATTGATGGTGAGATCGAACGGTTATCTTCAGAACTGCAGGAGGTTTTAGACAGCCTTAAGGAAAGCACCGAAGCAGTTGAACTGAAACGGAACAGCATTACTGAAATTGAGAAGACAATCGAGGCTTCCCACACAACGAAATCCGATACAGAAACGAAGCTAAAGGATGATATTGCCCATAAAGAAGAACTGTCTGCAAGACAGAAGAACTTCTTTACAGACCGGGAATCTCTGGCAGAAAAGATGACAGGTCTTGATAAGGAAGTATACCGTCTGAATTCCCAGAAGGAACGGATTCAGGAGAATATTGAGAACCAGATCAATTACATGTGGGATGAATATGAGATCACGTTATCCGATGCATCCTCCATGCGGGATGAGACAATGACCGATCTGTCTGCCATGAAGAAGGAAACCGGTTCCTTAAAGGATCAGATTAAGAAGCTGGGGGATGTCAATGTCAATGCGATTGAGGATTATAAGAACCTCATGGAGCGTTACACCTTCTTAAAGACACAGCATGACGATCTCGTAGAAGCGGAGAAAACGCTGGAAGGAATCATCGTGGAACTGGATACGGCGATGCGTAAGCAGTTTGAGGAGAAGTTTGCAGAGATCAGCCGGGAATTTGATAAGGTGTTCAAGGAATTATTTGGTGGTGGAAAGGGAACACTGGAGCTGATGGAGGATGAAGATATCCTCGAAGCCGGCATCCGGATCATTGCACAGCCACCCGGAAAGAAGCTGCAGAACATGATGCAGTTATCCGGTGGGGAAAAGGCTCTCACGGCAATTGCTCTTTTGTTTGCCATTCAGAACCTGAAGCCGTCTCCGTTCTGTCTGCTTGATGAGATTGAAGCGGCCCTTGATGAAAACAACGTAACCCGTTTTGCAAAATATTTACATAAGCTTACGAAGAATACCCAGTTCATCGTCATTACACACCGGCGTGGAACTATGGAAAAGGCAGACCGCTTATATGGTATTACCATGCAGGAAAAGGGTGTTTCGACTCTGGTAAGCGTCAATTTGATCGATAAGGAGCTGAGTGAGTAATGGCAGGATTTTTTAGCAGGTTAAAAAGCATATTCAGTGGACATTCTGCCATTGATGAGGATTTCTACGAAGAACTTGAAGAAACGCTCATCATGGGAGATATGGGAATCACAGCGACCGAAGAGGTTATGGAGGGGCTTCGCCGTCAGGTGAAGGAACGCCATGTGAAGGAGACGGAGGACTGCAGGGAGCTTTTAAAGGAAAGCATTAAAGAGCAGATGCAGGTTCCGGAGGATGCATACGACTTCGAGAATCAGCAGTCCGTAATTATGGTAATCGGCGTGAATGGTGTCGGCAAGACCACCTCGGTTGGTAAGCTGGCTGCCATTTATAAAAAGCAGGGTAAGCGCGTATTGATTGCAGCTGCGGATACCTTCCGTGCAGCGGCAGGAGAACAGCTGGATGAATGGGCGAAGCGTGCCGGTGTGGAAATCATCAGCGGTGCACAGGGAGCGGATCCTTCCAGCGTGATCTTTGATGCGGTCAGTGCGGCAAAAGCTAGAAATGTGGATATCCTGCTTTGTGATACCGCGGGAAGACTCCATAATAAGAAGAACCTGATGGAAGAATTAAAGAAGATGAACCGGATCATTGACCGGGAATTCCCCGATGCACACCGTGAAAATCTGGTAGTGCTCGATGGAACAACCGGACAGAATGCACTGGTTCAGGCAAGAGAATTTGGTGAAACCGCTGATCTTACCGGTATTATTTTAACGAAGATGGACGGAACGGCCAAGGGAGGAATTGCAGTTGCAATTCATGCAGAGCTGGACATTCCGGTGAAATATATTGGCGTTGGAGAAAAATTAGAGGATTTACGGAAGTTTGATGTACAGGAGTATGTCGATGGACTTCTGGAGATGAAAGGCGACGAAGATGGATACGAAAATGCTGACACTTGAACGATTTGAAGAGGCTTCTGACATTGTAAGAAAGGTAACACAGGAAACCAAGCTGGTTTACAGTGACTTTTACAGTGCACAGACCGGAAACAAGGTTTATTTCAAGCCGGAAAACATGCAGTTGACCGGAGCCTATAAATTAAGAGGCGCTTATTATAAGATCAGCACACTTTCCGATGAAGAACGTGCGAAGGGACTGATCACCGCATCGGCTGGAAACCATGCACAGGGTGTTGCCTATGCAGCAAAGTGCTTTGGTGTAAAGGCGGTCATTGTGATGCCCACAACCACACCGCTGATCAAGGTAAACCGTACCAAGGGATATGGCGCAGAAGTGGTTCTGCATGGTGATGTCTATGACGAAGCCTGTGAGAAGGCTTATGAGCTGGCAAAGGAAAACGGATATACCTTCATTCATCCGTTTGATGATCCGGCGGTTGCAACCGGACAGGGAACGATTGCCATGGAAATCATCAAAGAGCTTCCGGTGGTTGACTATATTTTAGTACCGGTTGGCGGCGGCGGCCTGGCAACGGGTGTTTCCACGCTGGCGAAACTCTTAAATCCGAAGATCAAGGTAATCGGTGTGGAACCGGAGGGCGCAAACTGCCTGCAGGAATCCGTGAAGGCAGGAAAGGTACTGACTCTCGATCATGTCAGCACCATCGCAGACGGTACTGCGGTGAAGACACCGGGATCTAAGATTTTCCCTTACTTACAGAAGAATCTGGACGACATCATTACCGTGCCGGATGAAGAGCTTGTGGTTGCATTCCTTGACATGGTAGAAAATCATAAGATGGTTGTAGAAAATTCCGGACTTCTTACCGTAGCAGCGCTAAAGCATCTCGATGTGAAGGGCAAGAAGATTGTATCCATCTTAAGTGGTGGTAACATGGATGTCATTACGATGTCTTCCGTTGTCCAGCAGGGACTGATTATGAGAGACCGTATCTTTACGGTATCGGTACTTCTTCCGGATAAGCCGGGCGAATTAAGCCATGTGGCAGATGTCATTGCCAGACAGAACGGTAATGTGATTAAACTCGAGCACAACCAGTTCGTATCCATTAACCGCAGTGCGGCGGTAGAACTCCGGATCACGCTCGAAGCATTCGGAACCGAGCATAAGAAACAGATTATGGAAGCACTCGAACAGAACGGATACCAGCCGAAGTTGGTTCGTACGAATATCTAGAGCATAAGCTGGAATACGGTACGGCAATAATTCCCGAGCGGAATATAAGATCAATATAAGACAGAATGTCATGTAGGACGTAATACTTGAGTAATAATGAAGCGAACCACATACAATAGGTATGTGGTTTGTTTTGAATTGCCATGCATATGAGAAAATGATCCAGTGGATCATTTTTGAGTAGAGCACTTAGCGAGGTTATTTCGAGCTTAGTGCGAACCATACAAGTT
>USDI01000219.1 GCA_900553305.1 uncultured Lachnospiraceae bacterium | reverse complement strand
TCATGACAGCCGATGGGCCGGCCGGTTTACGGATTGCTCCGGAAGCAGGTATCAATACAACGGCATTTCCATGCTCTACATTACTTGCATGTACGTGGAATCCGGATATTGTAGAACGGATTGGTGAAGCTGGAGGCGCTGAAGTGAAGGAGAATAATATAGCGGTCTGGCTGACTCCGGCAATTAATATTCACCGGAGTCCATTATGTGGCCGGAATTTTGAGTATTATTCTGAGGATCCGCTTCTGACAGCAGAGCTTGCAGGAGCTATGGTGAAAGGAATCCAGTCGAATCACGTTGGTGCGACCTTAAAACATTTTGCATGTAATAATAAAGAGACGAATCGTAAGAACTGTGATTCACGGGTATCGGAGCGTGCGGCACGGGAAATTTATCTGAAGGCTTTTGAGAGGATTGTTAAGGAACAGAAGCCGTGGGCAGTCATGTCTTCTTATAATATCATGAACGGACACCGGACATCGGAATATAAGGAACTGCTGACCGGAGTCCTCCGTGAGGAATGGGGATTTGATGGTATGGTAACAACCGATTGGTGGACCTGTGGGGAACATTATAAGGAAACACATGCCGGTAATGATCTGAAGATGCCGCGTGGATTTGCAGACCGCCTTATGGAGGCAGTCCGACAGGGATGCCTTACGCGTGGAGAAATGGAAACAAGCGTAAGCCGTATTCTGAAGACGATCCTTAAGGTGGATTAGGAGCATTTGAAATTAAGAATTTAATTGAAAATCCCCTGTTAGAAGTTGATCTGACAGGGGATTTCCATGTGGATGGACAGATATTTATAAAGCAAGGAACACAGCAGTTCCACCATCGACTGCAATGCCGTCTCCTGTTACAGAAGCATTTCCACCAACAGTATAAAGAATCTCTCCCTTTACATCCGGAACAAGCACGTTACGGTCTGCAGGATGAATAATCACCAGAAGCTTTTCTTCGTCACAGGTACGCTCGTAAATGAGCGGATCACCGTCGGAGAGGAAGTGGATGGCTGCCATACTCTGCAGGGCAGGGTGAGCCATACGGAGGGCGATCAGACGCTTTACTTCGCTGTAAAGGGAGGTGTCATCAGCCATTTCGTTTTCTGCATTCGGGCGGTTCCGGTCGGGATCTATAGGAACATACAGCTTTTCGGAAGGAGCGGAAGAAAAGCCTGCATTTGCGGAGGTGTTCCACTGCATCGGGGAACGGGAACCGGTACGGTTATAGCCGCCTTCTACGGAAGTTAAGTTCTCCACATAACGCATGCCGATTTCATCCCCGTAATAGATGAATGGAGCACCGGGCATGGAAAGAAGGAAGGCAAAGGCAATTTTCATTTCTTCGGGATCCAGGGTACGGGCCAGACGATCCATGTCGTGATTGCCGGACGGAATACAGATCAGCCCCCGGCCATTTGTTTTTGCATAGTTTTCACAGTACTTTGCAACAAATTCCTTTGCACTTCCTTTTCCACGGCGGGAAAAATAGGGTTCTTCGCAGCGGAACAGATCATTGTAATGTGATGGTCCGAAGTGAAGCAGGAAGTCCATATGAAAGCCACCGATGAGGCTCTTATCCGGTTCACCCCATTCACTGACCATGGCTGCAGCCGGGAATTCTTCATCTAAAAATTTACGGATGTCCTGCCAGAGTGCAATGGTTCCTTTCCCATCCACATCATTTTTTACAAGGGAGCCGGCCATATCCACACGGAAACCGTCACAGCCTAAGGAAAGCCAGAAGCGTATGATATTCTTTAATTCTTCGCGGGTAGCCATGGGACCTTCCGCATCCATGGGCTGCTGCCACTTTTTCGAAGGATCCGGCTGGTAGAAGCCGTAGTTTAAAGCAGGCTGATGGGAGAAGAAGTTTACTACACAGGAACCGTCGCGATCCGAGATGCCACGGATGGTTGCCATATTTTCAGGAGATTCCCAGGCACTGTCCGTCCAGACATAGCGGTCGGTGTATTGATTCTTTTCGGCCTTCATTGATTCTTTAAACCATTTGCAGGTAACCGCCGTGTGCCCCGGAACGAGGTCAAGAAGGACATGCATCTGTCTTTTGTGTGCTTCTTCAAATAAATGAACGAGATCCTCATTGGTTCCGTAACGGGGAGCTACGGTGTAATAATCCTCTACGTCATATCCGGCATCGCCGAAAGGGGAGAGAAAGCAGGGATTCAGCCAAAGGGCGGTACATCCCAGTTCCTTAATATAGTCCAGCTTTTCGATAATTCCGTTAAAATCACCGATACCGTCAGCATTGGTGTCGCGGAAGGACTGGGGATAAATTTCATAGAATACGGCATTGTCAAGCCATTCCGGTTGTTTTTTTTCTGTGCTCATAGATAACCTCCATTGTTCAGGATCTAAAATTTTTATTAATTCTACGGTAAGGGAATTGATTTTCCCTGTCTATAACGATACAATACTATCTTAAATAGGATTATTCTACTATAATTCTATGAAAAAATAGTACAATTCTATGTTTTTCGGGAAGGAGCAGGAAAAGTGGCAGAAAATCAGGAACTGTTTGAGGCAAATGCACACGAAAAGCGCAGGCACAGCTCCTATCTTGTGCCATACAGCTATTATGAAAGCCGGATCCCGGACTACTTTCCGTTCGTGCCACTTCACTGGCATAGGGAGTGGGAGCTGAATTACGTGACGGAAGGAGAAGGAATTATGAGAATCGGCGACCGGGAAGCAGAGGTTCATCCGGGGGATATTCTGCTGATCCAGCCGGAGGTGCTTCATGCCATCGAGACGGACGGACGCCTTTGTTATGATACGGTGGTCTTCAGTACCGAAATGCTCGGAAGCAGTGAGGACCGGTGTTATACCGAAATCATTTTTCCACTCAGCAGGGGAACAGCAAGGCTGCTTCCCATCCATACAGACAATTCCTGTTACCTGCAGTTAAAGGAATGTGCAGAGCATGTTATTTTCTGCGCGAAGGAGAACCGTGCACAGACTGATCTTCTGATGAAGGGAGAGTTGTTAAAACTTTTGTGGTATACGGAACAGTCCGGATCGGTAATTTACCGGCAGGAAACAGATTCCTGGGGAGAGATCCGGACCGTGCTTGACTATATGGCAGAGCATTATGAGGATGCCATTACCATAGAAATGCTGGCCAGACAGGTTCATTTAAGTGAAAGCTATTTCATGCAGAGGTTCCGGGAGATATCGGGAATGGGAGCAATTGAGTATCTGAACCGCCTGAGGATTCAGAAGGCCTGTGAGAAGATTCTTGGGGGTGCAGCAGTTGCAGATGCCGCCTACCAGTGCGGATTTAAGAATTTATCCAATTTTAACAGGAAATTTAAAGTTATTACAGGGTGTACGCCCAGACAATATAAAAAGCAAAAGCGAGGATAGTGTATGAAAAAAGTTGAAAAACCAAAGAAACCGTTATTGTTTTATTACTTTGTTGCAATGGTGGTGCTGATTCTGCTCAATACCTTCCTGTTTCCACTGCTGATCAGGAAAAACCAGATTACGGAAGTGGACTACGGAACGTTCCTTAATATGGTAGAAAGTAAGGAAGTGTCCAGGGTAGAGTTAAACGGTGATTCCATTTATTTTGTGAATACTGATAAGGAAGAGCCGAAGTACTATGCAACCACAACGTTTGATGATCCGGAGCTTGTAAACCGTCTGGAGGATGCAGGCTGTGAATTTGGACGTGTTGCGGAAAAGGAAATGAATCCGATCCTGAATTTCCTGTTGGTATGGATTGTTCCGATCCTGATTTTCTGGGGACTTGGTCAGCTGCTCAGCAATTATATGATGAAAAAGATGGGTGGCGGCGGAGAAGGAAATCCATTTATGTCCTTCGGGAAAAGCAATGCCAAGGTCTATGTGGAATCTACAACCGGAATTACCTTCAATGATGTGGCGGGTGAGTCCGGGGCGGAGCAATGCCGGATCCA
>USDI01000218.1 GCA_900553305.1 uncultured Lachnospiraceae bacterium | reverse complement strand
GATTTATACGGAGACGAATGCCTTGCCAAGGTGGCAGAGCATTCCCACAAGATTGTTGAGGGATTAAACCAGTCCGGTATTTTACCTTATGAAGTGGTATGGAAGCCGACTCTTATTACCAACGCATTGATCCGTAAGACCTTTGAAGAAGCCAATATGGATGAAACCTGTGCCGGTGTGATTACGTGGATGCATACCTTTTCTCCTGCAAAGTCCTGGATTATTGGATTGCAGGAATATCGTAAACCGCTTCTTCATTTACATACCCAGTTTAATGAAGAGCTTCCTTACGACTCTATAGATATGGATTTTATGAATGAAAACCAGTCTGCACATGGTGACCGTGAGTATGGTCATATCGTAACCCGCATGCGGATCGAAAGAAAGGTTGTTGTCGGACACTGGGCAGATCCTGTTGTAGCAGGAAAGATTGCATCCTGGATGCGTACCGCAGTCGGTATTGTAGAAAGCAGCCATATTCGTGTGATGCGTGTTGCAGATAATATGCGTAATGTTGCGGTTACTGAAGGTGACAAGGTAGAAGCACAGATTAAGTTCGGTTGGGAAGTGGATGCTTATCCGGTTAATGAGATTGCGCAGGCTGTGGATGCAGTATCCGAAGCAGATGTAAATACTCTGGTAGAAGAGTATTATGATAAGTATGAGATTTTACTGGAAGGCAGGGATGAGAAGGAATTCCGTAAGCATGTAGCGGTTCAGGCACAGATTGAAATTGGCTTTGAGCGTTTCTTAGAGGAAAAGAACTATCAGGCCATCGTGACTCATTTCGGAGATCTCGGTGCATTAAAGCAGCTTCCGGGACTTGCGATCCAGCGTCTGATGGAAAAGGGCTATGGATTCGGTGCAGAAGGCGACTGGAAGGTTGCTGCCATGGTGCGTCTGATGAAGATTATGACCGGAGATTTAAAGAATCCGAAGGGAACCTCCATGCTGGAGGATTATACCTATAATCTGGTAAAGGGTAAGGAAGGAATTCTTGAGGCACATATGCTGGAAATCTGTCCAAGTATTGCAGAGGGACCGATCAGCATTAAGTGCAATCCATTAAGCATGGGTGACCGTGAGGATCCGGCAAGACTGGTATTTACCTCCAAGGAAGGTCCTGGTATTGCCACTTCCTTAATTGATTTAGGAAATCGTTTCCGTTTGATTATAAATGATGTAGAATGTAAGAAAGTAGAGAGACCGATGCCCAAGCTTCCGGTTGCAACGAACTTCTGGACTCCGAAGCCGGATATGTACACCGGTGCGGAAGCATGGATCCTTGCAGGAGGAGCACATCATACGGCATTTACCTATGATCTTACGGCAGAACAGATGGGTGACTGGGCCGCAGCGATGGGTATCGAGGCAGTTTATATTGATCAGGACACCAAGATCCGTGACTTTAAGCGTGACCTGATGCTTGGCGAGGTATTTTATAAGTAAGCGCTAAGAAAAACAAGCGACTGCGAAGCAGGCATTTGTTTTTCTGCGCTACTTAACGAACATGCGCCTGACGAAGGCAGGCAGAGAGTGCGAAGCACGGGCATGTGAGTCTAAGTAAGCTAAAGGAAGGATACAAGCGACTGCGAAGCAGGCATTTGTTTTTCTGTGCCACTTAACGAACATGCGCCTGACGAAGGCAGGCAGGAAGTGCGAAGCACGGGCATGTGAGTCTAAGTAGGCTAAAGGCAAGATATGAGCGACTGCGAAGCAGGCATTTGTGTCAAAATTACAAGGAGGTATTACAATGGACGCAGCACAATTAATTATCGAGGGAAAGGGTTACTTAGGTATCGAATTTGGTTCTACCAGAATTAAAGCAGTTCTGGTGGATAAGTCAGGAAATGTATTGGCATCCGGTGGACACAGCTGGGAAAACCGTTATGAAGACGGGGTATGGACCTATTCTCTGAATGATATCTGGGATGGCTTACAGGATTGTTATAAGGATCTTAAAGAAAATGTGAAAAAGGAGTATGGTGTTACCTTAAAGAATTTTGATGCCATCGGATTTTCTGCGATGATGCACGGATATCTGGCATTTGATGAGAATGATACGATTTTGGTTCCGTTCCGTACCTGGAGAAATACGATTACAGAAGAAGCAGCTTCGAAGCTTACTGCGCAATTTAACTATAACATTCCCCAGAGATGGAGCATTGCACATCTTTATCAGGCAATCCTGAACGGGGAAGAGCATGTTCCCTATGTGGATTTCTTTACGACACTGGCAGGCTATGTTCATTGGAAATTAACCGGTAGAAGAGTGCTCGGTGTTGGTGATGCGTCCGGTATGTTCCCGATTGACATTCACACCGGAGATTATGATCAGGCAATGATTCAGAAGTTTGATAAACTGGTTGCAGATAAGAATTACCGTTGGAATCTCCGGGATATTCTTCCGAAGGTGTTAGCAGCAGGAGAGGAAGCAGGCATGTTGACTGAGGAAGGAGCCGCCCTTCTTGATCCGAGCGGTGATCTGCAGGCAGGCATTCCGCTTTGTCCTCCGGAGGGTGATGCAGGAACCGGTATGGTCGCAACGAACAGTGTTGCGAAACGAACCGGTAATATTTCTGCCGGAACCTCGGTATTTGCCATGGTAGTTCTGGAAAAGGAGCTTTCTAAGGTATATCCGCAGATCGACCTTGTAACCACACCGGATGGCGCACTGGTTGGTATGGTACATTGTAATAACTGTACTTCTGATATCAATGCGTGGGTGAACCTGTTCAGGGAATTCGGTGAAATGTACGGTTTAACCTTTGATATGAATGATCTGTTTACGAAGCTTTACAGTGTTGCATTAGAGGGTGATCCGGATTGTGGCGGAATGATTTCCTATAATTACTTTTCCGGAGAGCCGGTTACCGGTTTTGATGCCGGTGCACCGTTGTTCGTACGTGATGCCGAGAGTAAGTTTACACTGGCAAATACCATGAGAATGCACCTGTATTCTGCACTTGCAGCCTTAAAATCCGGTATGGATCTGATGCTCAAGGAAGAGGGTGTCCAGGTGGATGAATTATTCGGACATGGCGGTTATTTCAAAACAAAAGGTGTCGGACAGAGAATTGCGGCAGCAGCAATGAACGCACCGGTATCGGTTATGGAAACAGCCGGTGAGGGCGGTGCCTGGGGTATTGCTGTTTTGGCTGCATTCCTTGCAGAGAAGAAGGACGGACAGAGCCTTGGCGAGTTCTTAAATGAGGAAATTTTCGCCGGAAACAAGGGAGTTAAGATGGATCCTGTGGCAGAGGATGTTGAAGGATTTGAGAAGTTCATGGAGAAGTATATGAAGAATCTCCCGGCTGAGAAGGCTGCTGTTGAGGCACTGTAGACATATTTTAAAAACATGTAAATGTTGATAAAGATTTAAGAATAACGATAAGATAAACATCTTAAAGTAAGAGATAAATATTTGGAAGGAAGGTTCTGTCATGTTAGAGGATTTAAAACAGAAGGTATACGAAGCAAACATGCTTCTTCCGAAATACGGTCTGGTAACATTTACCTGGGGTAATGTGAGTGCTATTGACCGTGAAACCGGATATTTTGTGATTAAGCCAAGTGGTGTGGATTATGAAATTATGAAGCCGGAAGATATGGTGGTTATGGATCTTGAAGGAAATCGCGTGGAAGGAAAGTATAAGCCATCCTCCGATACGCCGACCCATCTGGAGCTGTATAAGGCGTTTCCGGAAATAGGTGGAATTGTACATACCCATTCTTCTTATGCAACAAGCTGGGCACAGACCGGAAGAAGTATTCCCTGTTATGGTACGACTCATGCGGATTATTTCTATGGAGAAATTCCCTGCGTGAGATGTCTGACGAAGGAAGAGATTAACTCTGCTTACGAAGAAAATACCGGACACCTGATTGTTTCGGAATTTAAACGTATGAAGAAGGATGTAATGGCAGTTCCTGCAGTGCTGTGCAAGAA
>USDI01000217.1 GCA_900553305.1 uncultured Lachnospiraceae bacterium | reverse complement strand
TCACCCGATCCCCCGGCTGCATATTCTGTTTGAAATACTGTACGACCTTATCTCTGGTCCCGGCACTTAAAATCAATAAATTCATTCGGCATTTTCCTCTTTTCCCAATCGGTCAAAAAATAACGGTGTACCGCCTGTATGGATAAACAGAAGCTTTCGATCCGTAATCTGATTATCCTTAAGGTATTGCAGCATTCCCGTAAATGCCTTCCCAACATATGTGGTATCCATGGGAATTCCTTCTTCTCTCATCATACGATCAATCGTCTGCGCAACATCCACACTATAATTTCCATATCCGTCACACCGGTAATGATCTGTAAAAACAAGATCACTCTCACGGTACAGTGGCTCAAACCTCTCTCCAAGATAGTCCCGAATGCTCTCCTTAACTACTTCCCTTCCTCTTTCTTCCGTACGGGCAATACTGATTCCTACAATCTGTCTTTCGGAAGAGGTCTTCTCCAGCAGTTTACCACAAACCAGTCCTGCCTGGGTAGCTCCGGTACCGGATGCATGAAAAATATAATCAAAATGAAGCTCTTCTCTTTCTTCCTGGCTGCAAATCTCGCGATATGCTTTTACATATGCCTCTGTTCCCAGATTGCCGTGTCCGCCACCCATGATAAAATAGGGATGTCTTCCTTCATTTCTATATGCCGCAAGCCTCCTGTCAATCACAGAAGCCACTTCTGTCACAGGACAGGTTTCTATCGCTGCTCCGAATTGTTCTACCAGTCTGGTATTATATAAAACCGCACGGTTCTCCTCCGGTGAGATCACATGGCAACAAATTCCCATTGCACTGGCCATGTTCGCTATAATTCTGCAATGATTCGAGCTGTTACTTCCATACGTCACAATTACATCGGTATCGGTCTTTATAATATCACGATAAAACTCTGCTGCTTTACGTGCTTTGTTTCCACCAAAGCTGAATGGAATCATATCATCACGTTTGATGTAGATCTCATTATTTCTAATCTTCAAATTCAGCTTCTGAATCGGTGTTTCCTTTAATTTCTGTTCAAAAAAGGGGATTGTCTGCATCTATTTCTCTCCGTTCCGGTTCTGTTCCCTTCGATATACATCAAAGTCAGCTACTGTCTGATCTGCTCCGGATAGTGTACCTGAACGCTTCAACACTTTTCCGAGAGTCATGCCAATAATTTTAAGATCCATGAAAAAGGTACAATGATTGACATATTCCAGATCATAGGCAAATCTCTGTTCCCATCCCAGGGCATTCCGTCCATTAATCTGCGCCAGTCCCGTCAGTCCCGGACGGACGTCATGGCGGTGATTTTCTTTCTCCGTATAATATGGCAGATACCGCACAAGTAAAGGTCGCGGTCCGATAAAGCTCATGTCTCCTTTTAAGATGTTAAAAAACTCCGGGAGTTCATCCAGACTTGTGGAACGCAGAAACTTGCCAAAGGAAGTCAGCCTGACTTCATCCGGGAGAAGCTCCCCGTTCTCATCCCTCTCATTGGACATGGAACGAAATTTATATAATTTGAAAATTTTCCCATTCTTTCCCGGTCTTTCCTGTGTAAAAATTGCAGGACTTCCCAGCTTTGCTCTTACCAGAATAAAAAGGATCAGGTAAAGCCAGGATAGCAGGATGATTCCGATTAAGGATAAAAGGATGTCCAGTAAGCGTTTGATGCAGTTTTTGTACATAGAGGGTGTCCTCCTATGGCATAATTGAATTCTGTATAATTAATTTCTTGGTGTTATATAGTGCTCCGCCACAACATACTTGTTCCAGGGCGAATCTCCGGTGCTAAGAAGTTCTATTTATTTCGATCTGATATATTAAATACGGACACAACCGCATCAACGAGCCATCCAGGCTCGATTGCTGCTTGATTGGACATCCATGTCCAATCCTTGCTGCTGACATGCGAAATAAATGAACTTCTAAACACCTACGCTATGCCTTTGGAACAAGTATGCTTGTGCCGTAAACCACATTACTTTTACCAGTTCATGAGTTGCACTAATTTTTTTGTTTTGGTCTTGGCTTAGATAATTTACAACTTAAAAACTAAAACAAATCATCTAAAACAACCTCTAACAATTTCAATAATTCTCTGCATATCTTCCTTCGTGTTCTTGATATCGCTTGGCAGGCATAAGCCTCTGCGGAAGATATCACCGCTCACACTTCTGTCCCAGTCTTCGCCGTTATCGCCCTTTACTTTCGCGGTATTGATCTGCTCACCGTCTGCGGTAAAGAATTCGGCACCGGCGTAAATGGGCTGTAAATGCATGGGCTTCCAGATCGGACGGGATTCAATATTCTCGGCGCCGAGCGCATCCATGATATCATTGGGAGTTACCCTGCTTCCCTCTTTGATGGTGATGCAGGAAAGCCAGTTATTAGCATCTCCATCCGGATTTAAAGGATTCATGGTAATTTCGTCAATATCCGCAAAAGCTTCCTTATATTGCTGATAAATTGCCTTTTTCAACGCTTTATGTTCTTCCAGATGAAGAAGTTGTCCTCTACCGATTCCTGCAACCACATTACTCATACGGTAGTTATATCCAAGCTCTGAATGCTGGTAGTATCTTGCCTGATCTCTCGCCTGCGTGGCAAGGAAGAGTGCCTTCTTCGTAATTTCCTCTTCTGCCGATAACAGCATACCTCCGCCGGATGTGGTAATAATCTTGTTTCCGTTAAAGGAAATGATACCGATCTTTCCAAAGGTTCCGGTCTGCTTTCCACGGTAGGTGCTGCTTAAGGATTCCGCGGCATCTTCAACGAGGGGTACATGGTGTTCCTCACAGATTGCCATAATCTCATCAAGCTTTGCCGGAGTTCCATATAGATGAACCACGATCACGGCTTTGGCATTGGGGTGCTTTTTAAATGCTTTGCGGAGAGCTTCCGGATCCATATTCCAGGTATCTCTTTCGGAATCAATAAATACTGGTGTTCCCTTTTCGTATACAATCGGATTGCAGGTGGCATCAAAGGTAAGACTCGGTGCAAATACAATATCCCCCTGCCCGATTCCCAGAATACGCAATGCCAGATGAATGGCCGCTGTTCCGGCACTCAATGCACAGGCATAACCGCCACCCATATAGGCTGCCATTTCCTGTTCCAGTGCATTCACATTCGGTCCTAACGGAGCCACCCAGTTCGTTGCAAATGCTTCATTGATAAATGCCTGTTCCTCGCCATGCATGGTCGGGGAAGAAAGGTAAATCCGCTTCTTTTCCATACTGCATCCTTCTTTCTATTATTTGGTAGCTATTCAGAGCCATGCAAAATTGCTTTCTGTGAATGCTTGCATTCAAACAGAATAGCAATTTTATATGGCGAAGTAACCACATGAGTAAAACTTGAGCTGCTTTAGCAGCGGTTTTACGAATGGGGTTCTGAATAGTTACATTGTTTATAACTATACGTCGGTACAATTTCTTTAACCAGTGCCCGGATATCATTGCTCTCATCCTTGGATTCTTCTTTGAGGTTCTTCAACTGTATGAAAAACTCCGTTTCATCCAGTTCGATGGGCTTTCCAATATAAATCATCTTATTATCGGTTTCCTTAAGTCCCTCTTCCTCCATCAGAAGCTCTTCATAAAGCTTCTCACCGGGGCGTAAACCGGTAAATTCAATCTTAATATCCTCTCCGACACGGTACCCGGAAAGCTTAATCAGGTTCTTGGCAAGATCCAGAATCTTTACCGGTTTTCCCATATCAAGGACAAAGATCTCTCCGCCCTTTGCATAGGCACCTGCCTGCAATACGAGCGATACTGCTTCCGGAATGGTCATGAAATACCGGATAATATCCGGATGGGTTACCGTAACCGGTCCGCCTTCCATGATCTGCTTTTTAAATAACGGAATGACACTGCCGTTACTTCCGAGTACATTTCCGAACCGCACGGCAACAAATTCGGTATCAAAATGCTTATTAAATGTCTGCTAGTATCTCTTCCTATTTGTTGAGATG
>USDI01000216.1 GCA_900553305.1 uncultured Lachnospiraceae bacterium | reverse complement strand
TCCTATGCTCAGGCGGATGGTGCTTATTCTCCTTTATTCCATCTTTTTCCATCCAAATAAAATCACGCAGCATTCCAACGTTAATTCCATCAAGCATTGATGCCAGATCCATTACTGAATTCCGTTATCTATTCCGGTACAAATTTCCAACGTAACCGGATTAATCTGAATTCCGAACTGATTGAGATCCACTCTCCCATTCTCCACAATAACTCCATCTTCGGTAAGCCGTCTTGCCTGTTCACCCTCTCCTCCAAAGGCAAACGCTCCGGATAGTTCTCCTTTCGAGTTCACTACACGGAAACAGGGAATATTTTGCGGATCCGGATTTTTATGCAGGGCATTTCCTACTGCTCTTGCCATCTTCTTCTCCCCGGCCAGCTCCGCAATCTGTCCATAAGTGGCTACATGGCCTTTCGGGATTTTCTTGACTGCCTCGTAGATCCGCTTTGTCGGACTATCCGTAATAAGGTCATAGCTCTCTGCAATCATGCGCTTCACATCTTCTTCCAGAATGGTTCCGTCAAGAATCAGGGTATTCCAATGCTCTTTATTCAGATGATATCCGGCAACCACCACTCCCGGATAGGCACTTCTCCAGAAGTCTCTCCACTGCGGATCCGCCTTCACATTGATATTCAGATATCCATCCTTTTCATAGGTCCATAAAAAGGCTTTCTTACTTCCCTTCACCCGGACTAACTGCCAGTTCGGATCATGGAACGGCGCCTCCTGATAGGTCATCGGAAAGGATAAGCCATACTCCAATACTTCTTCTCGTGTCATCATAATCTCCGTCTTTCACTTCAGTGTCCTTAAATAATCCTTCTGCTCCTTCGTAATCCGGTAACTTTCAACCGCCTTCTGAATTGTCTTCCGGTGTACCCAGTCAGAGAGCCTGCGCTGCTCGATATAAGGGATTGTTGAGTCCCATTGCTTCGCAAGCGCTGTGGCAAAGTACCACGCAATCACCATTTTCACATAATATTCTTCCGAGGTTACAGACGCCGCCAGTTCCAGATATTCCGGCCGAAAATCCTCATCCAGATACAACGCCATAAGCAGGTCGATTCCATAGCGGATCGTATATGTCTCTTCCGAAGCAATCCATTCCTCTACCTTAGGAAGCAGCTCCTGCTTATGCTTTGCAAAACATTTCGGCGCCGGCATATCGCAGGTTGCCCAGTTATCAATATAGGGAACAAATCTTTCCACTTCTGCAAGGCATTTCTCATAGTCCTTCTCTGCAATAATCAACATCATGTGAAGATTATTTTCCTCATAATACTGATGTGGAAGCTGCTGCAAAAACTCCCGGGCTTCCAGCCTCCTGGCAAACTCCCTGGCAAACTTTCTTAACACCGGAATCCGTATTCCAATCACCGTTTCCTTATCCGTATCCGGCATGAGTTTACTGTGAAACTCCCGATACGTTTTATCCTGCAGGGCAAATAACTGTTGTTGTAAATCGGTCATGCTTTTCCTCCATTATTCAAATACCTATTATACAGAATTTCCCCGATGTTTGCATAGAAAGAAAAAAGCTTAGAATATTGTTTGTCAACATTCTAAGCTTTTCCAAATTTCATGCAGGTGGCCGGACTTGAACCGGCACGGTGTTGCCACCGAGGGATTTTAAGTCCCTTGCGTCTGCCTATTCCGCCACACCTGCGGAATGGATGGAGGTGGATTCGAACCACCGAAGCAATTTGCAGCAGATTTACAGTCTGTCCCCTTTGGCCACTCGGGAATCCATCCATACAGTCTCATGAACATATTGTTCACAAAGCCCTGACAATAATAGAATATACCATATCAACTATTAAAAAGCAAGATCATAATTTTAAAATTACCGGCTTTACTGTATATTGCTTCTCCTGCGGCATTTACTCTCCCTCATACCTCAACACAATGGCGGAAGTGCCGGGAAGTGTCACCATCACCTTACCGGAAACAATAGGATACTCATGCACTTCTGTATCAAAGCCATCTGCAGTGGTCAGCATCACGCATTGCATAACGCCCTCCTTGGGTGCACCAATATACCAGACTTCCATTTCCCTGGTAATCTGGTGATCATTATTATTAATAAGAACTGCTGTACATGCATGACGGTTGAAACGTCCGTAACCCAGAATGTTATAATCTCCATCCATAAATTTCAGGGATCCGGTTAACAGCTCCTCACTCTCTTTATGAATACGGATCATTTCCTTGTGGAAACGGATGAGTTCCTTATCTTCCTGTCCCCACGGATAGGTTCTCCGGTTATCCGGATCGGTAAAGCCGCATACACCGGCTTCATCTCCATAGTAGATGGTCGGCGCGCCCGGCCAGGTCATCTGAATCACAACGGCCTCACGCATCACGGCTTTGTTAACTCCTTCATTTGCCGCCTGGGACCCCAGTATATTCGTTCTCCCCACCTTATGATTGGTTCTTGTTAAAAAACGGGAATGATCATGATTCGATAATTCGTTCATGGCAATCTGTAAGGACGGTGTCGTAAAGCTTGACATATGATAGCGCATAGCCTGTAAAAAGCTGTCTGCATTGCCGAGCATATCTCCGCGGAAATCGTCACTGTGCTTCTGCATACCGGTCAAAAACCAGGTAACCGGCTCCATGAACGCATCATAGTTCATAACCGTATCCCACTCCTTGCCGTTCAGCCAGTCTCTCGGACTTCCATAATGCTCTGCAAGCACGATTGCCTCCGGATTTACATCCCGGACCGCCTTACGGAACTGCTGCCAGAAATAGTGATTGTATTCCGGACTGTGTCCCAGGTCTGCCGCTACATCCAGACGCCAGCCGTCAATATTGTAAGGGAACGATACCCATTTTGCTGCAATATGCATGACATAATTAAACAACTCCTGTGACTGCTCATAATTCAGCTTCGGCAGCGTATCATGTCCCCACCAGCCATCATATGCATTGTTATAAGGCCATGCATGGTCGTTAAAGAACTGGAAGTAATTGTGATACGGACTTTCCTTGCTGATATAGGCACCTTTTTCGTATCCGGGTGCATTCTCGTAAATACGTTCTTTATCCATCCATTTATTAAAGGATCCGCAATGATTAAACACGCCATCCAGAATGACCTTCATGCCGCGACGGTGCGCCTCTGCTACCACCTGCGCAAAAAGCTCGTTGCCGGCTTCCAGATTTTCTTTATTAGTCACACGGTCAATATATCTGGTTGCCTCACGGTTTTCCTTCTGATCGGGACGCAAAAGTTCTCCTTCATCATGGACAATTTTCCCAATATGGGGATCAATATAGTCATAGTCCTGAATATCATACTTATGATTGGACGGAGAAACAAACAACGGATTGAAATAAATGACATCAACACCAAGCTCCTGCAGATAATCCATCTTATCAAGCACACCCTGCAGATCTCCTCCGTAAAACTCGCGGACACCCATACTGGCCGGATATTTACTCCAGTCCTCCACACGGACGGATTTATCCCCGATATACTGATATTCATTCGTCAGCACATCATTCGTTGGATCACCATTATAGAAGCGGTCCACGTAAATCTGGTACATAACTGCTCCCTTAGCCCACTTAGGAGTCTTAAATCCGGGAATAATCCGGAAGAAAAAGGTTTCATCCGGATGCTTGGAAACTCCACGCGTATCATAAACGCAATTAATCTTTCCGACCTGCACTTCGAAATAATAGCTGTACTGTTCCTGCTCTACTTCAATTGAGCAGGTAAAATAATCAAAATTATCATCACCTTCTGTGACGGTCATCAAAATTCGCTCATTGTTGTGTACCAGAGAAACACGGTCAATATTCTTTGCCTTGCTACGGAATCGTACTTTTACTTCTGAATACGGATTGGGTTCTGCAGGACTGATATAGTTCTCTGTCGTATCACTGAATAATGCTTCCCGGTTAAAAACAGGCCGCATTTCTGATATATACATCATATTCTGCTCGGTTTTCATAATGCGATTA
>USDI01000215.1 GCA_900553305.1 uncultured Lachnospiraceae bacterium | reverse complement strand
GGAAAATTCGATTAAATATGGCTTCTGTGAAATCTATGAGGGCGGTCAGATTCGGATTCATGTGTATAAGCAGGATGGCAGGCTGATTCTTACCGTATATAACAGCGGGATACCTATTGCGGAGGAAATGGCAGAAAAGATCAATGCATTAAACGGCAGGCCTCTTTCGGAAGCCAGAAAGCTGTTTCCCAAGAATGCGAAAAACGGTTATGGAGTGAGCAATGTACTGACGAGACTAAGGTTGAAATATGGAGAAGGGGTCCTGTTTACTTACCGGGCAGAGCAGGATGGAACAACCTGTACGATCGAAATCCCGGGGGAAGGGGAACAGCATGAAGAGAATTTATAGAAAATGCAGGAAAGGCGTGACGTTCTTTCTTCTTATGATGCTGTGTGGCATGGCAGTTTCGGGATGTGCAGGAATGGAGGGTGAAAATACGGTTAAGGAAGAGAGCAGCGTGATTTCCATTCCAATTATTTTTACGGTGGATCCGACCACGGGAAAGAAGAACAATCAGGAGCTTGCCGATGCGTTTAATAAAGCCTATGCAGGAAAGTATTACCTTGATGTGGAATGGGTACTTGAAACGGAGGAGGAATACCGGCAGAATCTCAGAAGAATGAATGTAACGGACAGTCTGCCTGCAGTTATTTATGATGTATGTACGATTCCTTCTTTTTATATGATGATGGTGGAAGAAGGAAGACTTGAGGATCTGAGTCCTTATCTGGAAGAGGACCTTTCCTGGAAGACGAATATTGAACCGTTTGTGCTGCAGGGAAGTACCTATGCAGATGGAGAGGTATATTTAGGACCGATCAGCACATCGGCATTTACCTGCGCCGGAATGTTCTGGAATGAAGATTTGTTTGCACAGGCGGGGATTGACCGCTTTCCGGAAACCTGGGAGGAATTTTGGGAATGCTGCGATACCTTAAAGGAGCATGGAATTACGCCACTTGCCCTGCATACGGAGGGAACCGGATGGGCACCGATGCTGATTGCTACGGCAGCCCTGGCGGAAAGTGAAGAAGGGGCAGAGTTCATGAGACAGATGCTTCCGGAAAGCTATGATAATGAAAGCGGTCTGTATCTGGGAGAGGTGCTGCAGAAGCTGTTTTCTTATACAACAGACGATGCTCTCCATGCGGACTATGATGTGGCGTATTCCAATTTCTTTTCAGATAAGGCGGCGATGATTCCGAATGGTTACTGGCAGATTGACCAGATCCCGGAAAACAGGGGAGATGAGATACGGTTTTCTTCTTTTCCGGAGCATACACTGGTGGCATCCCCGGAAACCTTTGGCTGGGCGGTTGTTTCCAGCTACCCGGATGAAGTTAAAGCGGCGGCGGTGGAATTTTTGAAGTTCCGGACAGAATATAATAAGAAGGAAAAAGATACTCTTTTTAACCAGGATCTGACAGATAAGCCACAGGTATTAAAGGATTATCTGAAAGCATTTTCCAGGGCAGATCAGATTGTTCCAAACTATCAGGTAAAATGGAATTCCATCTTACAGGAAGAGACACTGGGAGTTGCACTGCCGCTTCTGGCGGAACAGAAGATCACACCGGAGAAGTTTGTACAGATGGTGCAGGAGAGTGTGCTGGAATTTAAAGCCGAGCAGTAAGAAGATAAGTAATGATTCAAATGACAAAAAATAAACCTGTATGAAAAATCATATCAGGTTTATTTTTTTGCATTCGAGGTAGAATAATTGATAATGGATCTTTTATATTTCTGATAAGATAAGTATAACAAAACAAAGAAACGCACTCTTCCATGAAGGTGCGGGTCATAAAAGAAATGGGAGGAATACTATGAAAAATGTAAAACGATGGCTTGCCCTTGGTATGGCAGCTATGATGACAGCAGGAGTTCTGGCCGGTTGCGGAAGCACCTCTACAGACACTGCAAATGACAGCAGCGAAAGCACAGCAGCAGAAACAACAGAAACAGCAGAGGCTACAGATGCAGCAGAAAGCACAGAGGCTTCTGAAGGCGAAGCAGCAACAAGCACCGGAGCAGGATCTGTATATTATCTGAACTTCAAGCCGGAGCAGGATGAGCAGTGGCAGGATCTGGCAAAGGCTTATACCGAAGAGACCGGCGTACCGGTTACTGTTGTGACAGCAGCTTCCGGAAATTATGAAACCACTCTGATGAGTGAAATGGGAAAGAGCGGAGCTCCTACCCTGTTCCAGGTAAACGGACCGGTTGGTCTTGCAAACTGGAAGGATTACTGTTATGACCTTTCCGGATCTGCAATCTATGGCGAACTGACAAGCGAAGATTTCGCATTAAAGGATGGAGATGCAGTAGCAGGTATCGCATATGTTATTGAATCTTACGGACTGATCTGCAATAAGACCTTACTTGCAGATGCAGGCTACAGCATAGATGACATCAAGTCCTTTGCTGATTTAAAGAAGGTTGCAGAAGATATTACAAGCCGTTCTTCTGAGCTTGGATTTGCAGCATTCACTTCCGCAGGTATGGACGGATCCTCTGACTGGAGATTCAAGACCCATCTTGCAAACCTTCCGATTTACTTCGAGTATAAGGAAGACGGTATCGGATCTACTCCGGCTATCAAGGGAACCTACCTTGATGCATACCGTAACATCTGGGATCTGTATGTAAATAACAGCACCTGCAGCGGCAAGGATCTTGCAGCAAAGACCGGTGATGATTCCAGAAATGAATTCTTAAACAAGGAAGCCGTATTCTTCCAGAATGGTTCCTGGGAATATGGAAACCTGGTTGGTGACGGTAAGTTTACCGATGATGATCTTGCTATGATTCCGATCTATATCGGTGTTGGTGATGAAGCAAATCAGGGACTTTGTACCGGTACAGAAAACTACTGGTGTGTAAACAAGGATGCTTCTGAAGATGATGTACTGGTGTGTAACTTCCGATAAGGGAACCGCTTCCATGTCTGATGAAATGGGATTTGTTATTCCTTTCAAGAACGCAAAGGAATCTCCGAACTTATTTGTTAAGCAGGACAGCGCATATACCGCAGAAGGAAAGACTCCTGTATCATGGAACTTCACAACCATGCCTTCTGAAGAATGGAAGAATGGTGTAGGATCTGCATTAACCGCTTATGCGGCAGATGAGACCGATGCAAACTGGGATGCAGTAGTAAGTGCATTCGTAGATGGATGGGCAACCGAATATGAGCTTGCCAATCAGCAGTAAATAAAGAAACCGGAATGGGCAGGCAGAAAATACTGTCTGCCCATTCTTATGTAATATGGAGGTTATGATATGGAGAAGGCAATAAAGAAACATGCAGTTATTTTTATTCTGCCCACGCTGGCTGCATTTATCATCGGATTTATTGTTCCGTTTGTGGAGGGCTTATATTTATCCTTCTGTAAATTTACAACAGTAGGAAATGCGACGTGGGTAGGACTTGCGAATTACCGTGCTGCAATTACGGACACCTCTTTTCAGAGGGCATTTGGATTCACCGTATTGTTTGCAGTGGTATCCATTTTAAGTATTAATATCCTGGCATTTGCACTTGCCGTTTTGCTGACACAGAAATTACGCGGAACGAATATTTTCCGTACCGTGTTTTTTATGCCAAACCTTATTGGCGGTATCGTGCTTGGTTATATCTGGCAGATCCTGATTAACTGCGTGATGACAATTATAGAACAGCCCCTGCTTGCATTAAATGCAACCGCAGGTTACTGGGGACTTATTATCCTGATGGGATGGCAGCAGATTGGTTACATGATGATTATTTATATTGCAGGTCTGCAGAACGTTCCGGATTCTTTAATTGAAGCAGCTGAGATTGACGGAGCAAACCGCCTGCAGACGTTGTTTAAAATTAAAATCCCCATGGTAATGTCTTCCGTTACCATTTGTATTTTCCTGACCTTAACGAATTCCTTCAAGCTGTTTGACCAGAACCTTGCGTTGACCGGCGGGGATCCGAACCATATGACCGATATGATGGCCCTTAAC
>USDI01000214.1 GCA_900553305.1 uncultured Lachnospiraceae bacterium | reverse complement strand
GGATTTTGCATCGTAACTGTGAAGGTACTGAACAGTTACAAACACACAAGGAAATGAGGTTAGTCATGGTACAGTCAAGAACACATAACTGTGGCCAGTTACGACTCCCGGATGTGGGAGAGAAGGTTACGCTGGTCGGATTTTATGATAATATGCGAAAGGTAAGTAAGAATCTTGGATTCCTGATTTTAAGAGATTTTTATGGAATCACCCAGGTGGTTGTGGAGACCGAAGAGATGATGGACAAGTTAAGCGGCGTCAATAATGAGTCCACGTTATCCATCACCGGAACAGTCCGGGAGCGTTCCAGCAAGAACGGCAACCTTCCTACCGGTGAAATCGAAGTCGTACCGGAAGATATCCAGGTACTTGGCAAGTGTATTTACAATGAACTTCCGTTTGAAATTAACAGAAGTAAGGAAGCGGATGAAGCAACCCGTCTGAAATATCGTTATCTGGATCTGCGTAATCCTGCCGTCAAAGAAAAGATCATTCTTCGAAGCAAGGTTGTTGCAGAGCTCCGTCAGAGAATGACCGGGCATGATTTCCTGGAAATCACTACTCCGATTCTGACCTGTTCTTCTCCGGAAGGAGCTAGAGACTATCTGGTTCCGTCCCGTAATCATCCGGGCAAGTTTTATGCATTGCCGCAGGCACCGCAGCAGTTTAAGCAGCTGTTGATGACGTCCGGTTTTGACCGTTATTTCCAGATTGCACCCTGCTTCCGTGATGAGGATGCCAGAGCAGACCGTTCTCCCGGTGAGTTCTATCAGCTCGATATGGAAATGGCATTTGCTTCCCAGGAAGATGTATTTGCGGTTATTGAAGATGTATTACCTCCCGTATTTGCAAAGTACGGTATTTATAAAGAAGCATCCAAAGCACCGTTTGCCAGAATCTCTTACCGTGATGCATTAGAGAAGTATGGTTCGGATAAGCCGGACTTAAGAATTGATCTGGTATTACAGGATGCAACAGAGGTACTTGCGGATTGTGGATTCGGACCTTTCGAAGGACAGTGCGTGGAAGCCATTGTGGTCGATCAGTTCACAGCAACCCGTAAGGTAATTGATAAGATCTGTGCCGATGTTGAAGTACAGAGCGGCCAGAAGGCTTACTGGTTCAAGCTGGATGAAAACGGCGAACTGGTTGGAGGAATTGCGAAGTTCCTGCAGGAGCGTAAAGAAGCAGTCATCGAAAAGCTCGGCCTTAAGAAAGGTGATTTCGTAGGTCTTACCGCAGGTAAGAAGGGCGATGCTCTGAAAGGGGCAGGCGTATTACGGAAATATCTTGGAATGAACAGTGAAGCACATATGAAGCAGAACTGTTATGAATTCTGCTGGATCGTAGACTTCCCGATGTATGAAATCGGAGAAGAATCCGGAGAACTGGAATTCTGTCACAATCCGTTTTCTATGCCGCAGGGCGGTATGGATGCACTGTGCAACGCAGATCCGCTTTCTATTAATGCTTATCAGTATGACCTGGTATGTAACGGTGTCGAATTATCTTCCGGAGCAGTTCGTAACCATGATCCGGAAATTATGGTAAAGGCCTTTGAAATTGTAGGCCTGGGCGAAGATGCAGTGAAAGCAAAATTCCCGGCCATGTACAATGCATTCTGTTACGGAGCACCTCCGCATGCAGGAATTGCACCGGGTGTAGACCGTATGGTTATGCTGCTTGCCGGTGAGGAGAGTATCCGTGAAATCATTCCGTTCCCGATGAACAAGACGGCACAGGATGTCATGATGGGAGCACCTTCTACCGTAGATGAGAAGCAGCTCCGTGATGTGCATATTAAGATTGATCTTCCGAAGGAAGATTAGATTTGTAAAAGATGATAAACAGATAGTTATAATAAATTAAAACATAGAGGGGAGGCTTCGGCTTACCCCTTTATTCGTATAGCGGATAGGTATATAGGAATCAGGAGTTTAGAAGTGTATGGCACTATACGATACATAGCGTATAAGAAGATACATAGATAGTATATAGAATGAAAGGTATACAATAATAACATTATGTCAACTTGTGGAAAAGATCAATTTTATTTTGCTCCGATGGAGGGCATCACGGGATACCTGTTCCGGAATGAATTTCACAGGGAGTTTGATACGAACCATGAAATTGCAAAATATTTCAGTCCGTTTGTGGCAGCTACGAGAGAGGGACTGACGAAATCGAGGGATCAGAAGGATGTGGATCCACAGAATAATCAGGGAATTACGCTGGTCTTGGAAACCACCGTACCATACGGAGAGTATGCAATTCCTTATCTGGAAAAATTTGAGGAGCTTGGATACAGGGAAGTGAACCTGAATATCGGGTGTCCGTATGGTACGGTGGTTTCCAAGAAAAAGGGTGCAGGACTACTGGCGCAGACAGAGCTTTTAGAGAATTATCTGGAGACGATCTTTGCATGGAAAGACAGGACAGGGAGCGTACTTTCTATTTCAGTGAAAACACGGAGCGGAATGAATTGTCACGAAGAATGGCAAGAGCTTGTGGAGATTTACAATCAGTATCCCTTATCAGAGCTGATTCTGCATCCCCGGATCGGGACGGATCTGTATGCGAATCATCCCCAGACACAGGATTTTGCTTATGCAATTTCCCACAGTAAACATACGCTCTGCTACAATGGGGATCTTTTCACGAAGGAAAAATTCAGGGAAATGAAACAGCTTTTTCGGGAAAATACCCGGTGGATGTTCGGGCGGGGACTCCTGGTAAATCCGTCCCTGCTCCGGGAGATTCAGGGAGGCCCGGCAATTACCAGGGAAGAGTTTCTGATCTATCAAGATAACATAACTATAAATTATGTAAAACAAAAATGGGGAGATAAGACTGTCCTGTTTAAAATGAAAGAATTATGGAATTACTGGCAGTATCTGTTTGAATCACAGGATCGTGAAAGTGGGAATTCTGTAGAAGAAAACACAAGAGAGCCGGAATATTACCTGAAAAAGATCCGCAAGGCGCAGCGGGTTTCCGAGTATGAGCGTGCGGTTCGGGAGCTGGTCGGCTCCTGTGAGATTACAACAGAAAATGGATTTGGAAGAAGAGGATACAGGATCAAATGAAAAATACATTGATAAAATTAGGACTTGTTTTAAAGAAGGAGATTGTATTTACAGCAGCATTACTTCTGGCAGTGCTTTCTTCCCTGTTTGTGCCGGTTTCCAAAGAATATCTGGGTTATCTTGATTATCGGGTACTGGCATTATTGTTTTGTCTGATGTTTCTGGTGGCAGGATTCCGGAAACAGGGCGTTTTCCGTTATCTGGGCCGGATTCTGACCGGACATGCCGGGAATGAAATGCAGCTGGAAATGGTTCTTGTCTTCTTATGCTTCTTTTTCAGTATGATCATTACCAATGATGTGGCGCTCATTACGTTTGTGCCGTTTACGATTGAAATCATGGGAAGTATTCATAAAGAAAAGCATTTGATACCGGTGATCGTATTACAGACGATTGCGGCAAATTTAGGAAGTATGCTGACACCGATTGGCAATCCGCAGAACCTTTATCTTTATTCGGTTTCTGCATTTTCATTTGGAATGTTTATCCGCTATATGCTGCCATTGGTGGCAGTATCCTTCTTTCTTTTGCTGGTGCTCCTGCTTTTCAGGGGATGGAAAGAGAGGGGAACCCGACTGGATTCTGCAAGTGCAGTGCTGGAGAAAGAGGACATCCCGATGGAGAAAATAAAGCTTCTTCTTTTGGGAATATTGTTTTTGGTCTGTATGGGTACGGTTTTAAGGATTCTTCCTTATGGAATCAGTTTTCTTGCTGTAGTGATCGTTGGAATGATTGCTTTCCGGGATCTGTTTGCGCAGGTGGATTATTTCCTGCTCGGAACATTTGCCGGATTCTTTATCTTCGTTGGCAATGTCCAGCGGATTCCGTCGGTGAGCCGGTGGATTGGAAGTGTGATGGAGGGAAAAGAATTCTGGTTGTCCATTGGCTGTTCCCAGATCATCAGCAATGTTCC
>USDI01000213.1 GCA_900553305.1 uncultured Lachnospiraceae bacterium | reverse complement strand
AATCATATGTTTCTTCCTCTCCTGATCCTTTCGATCCTCTATTCTGAATCCTTTTATTTACCCTATTACCTACTTGATTAATAGGCATTCTTTACTATGGCTATCTTACACTATTTTCCACTTTTGTCAATTCTTCTTTTCCATTTCCTGTGTATTTCTTTTCATGCACCTTTTATAGTATGGACCGGTTTGCCATTTTTTAACTTGATATGTAGCTATTTGGGATCGTTACTCAAAAATGATCCACCGGATCATTTTCTCATATGCATGGAAAAAAATAACAGAGCCATAACCATCATGCCAAATGTCCTTACGAATGCAAGCATCCATGTACAACATCTTGTCATCATTGATATGACTCTGAATTACTCCTTCATATAAACCCACTATATCATCTCTTCAACATTAAGATCCTCAAAATCGGCTTCTACTATTACAAAATTCTTTTCGTTACTGACCGAGAACATATATCCGTCAAATTCCATGGTCTTAAAAAAACATGGATTTTCGGGAGATTTTCCAAGTGCAAATCCATCTGTTGTCCGGACAATTTCAAAGGAATCAAGTGGCAGGCTCATTCCCTTTCCGGTCATCTTCATATAACTTTCCTTCAATGTCCAGAGGGTAAAAAACGCCTTATCCCTGTCATTGGCAGTCTGAATATATGCTGATTCTGCCATTTGAAAATAGCGCCGTGCAATTTCCATGGGTGCCTTCCGGATCTTTTCAATATCGCATCCCACTTCACAATCGGAGGACACTCCGACCACATAATCTTCTGCATGGGACACATTGAAAAACACATGATCCGCAACCGGCTTCTCATTTTCCGAATACCTCAGGTCGCTTTCCGTAAGTCCGTTTTCCTGTAAGATCCTCCTTATGATGATCCCTGCCCCCAGACCTCTCTTACGGTCATCCGGCATGCGGTACCGGATGACCTTTTCTCTCCGTTTCGGAGAAACCAGTTCAAGAAGTCTCTGATTCTGCAAGGGATCATCCATATGAGTAATATGGATCCGGTATAATTTCATCGCTTCTCAATCTGGATTTTCTGGTCCAGTGCAGTAAGACTGAACACGTCAAATACTTCATCGGAAACATTGATGATCTTAAAACCGTCTTTACCGGACATTTTCTTGTATGCAGAAATTACCTGGCGTAATCCTGCGGAAGAAATGTATTCCAGCTTATCGAAGTCAAATACCAGACTTGTCACACTGTCATCAAGCTTTGCAAGTTCCTCCCCTAACTGAGGAGCGGTCTGGGTATCCAGCCAGCCGGTAATCTCGATTGTTACATTGCTTCCGTCTTTTTTCGTTATCAGTTCCATTCTTATTTCCTCCATCTATCTATCCATAATTCCATAGGATCGGATCATCCTCTGCCCCGCACCATCCGCTCATTGCTTCCGGTGGGACACATCCGATCAGTCAAAAAATGCAAGCCGGTCAAGTGCTTCGATTGCACTTTCCAGATACCGGTCATCGGTAACCGGCCACTTGTAATCCAGCCGGTAAAGAGCCTGTGCCGTGAACCGGTTGCTGTATTCCATCGTATAGATCTCATTTTCATTATGTGAGGTATAGGCAATCAGTCCGGAAACGGCATCGGAATCGTTACCGTTCTTTGCAAATTCCTTTACTGCTTCCTCAAACTCTTCATCCTTTACGATGTCCAGTTTGAATCCGTAATTCCGCATTGCATAAATCAGATCCGCCATATAAATATGGTGACTGTTGCAGGCATGGAATACAGTAAATCTCCGGTCGGTCTGTACCAGCTTCAATACCGCAAGCGCCGTCGAGTCAATCGGTGAAAGCTCCGCAACCTCATGCATACCGCCCATCGGGAACTTGCCGACTGCCTTGTATCCTCTGAGACTTCGCAGGAATCCGTTGGTAATAAAGTTAATCTGGAATTCACCGTCGGAATTTCTGCTCATCAGGTTACCCACACGGATGATCTTGGCATCGAGTCCGCCGGAAACAGCTTCCAGTACGGCCCGCTCTGCAAGGAACTTCGTACGGATGTATTCATTGGTAATACTCTGTCCGATATACAGATCATTTTCACCAAAGACTCTGTCCATCGGCGGAACACCGTTCGAGCCTTCTCCTGCAACGGATACGGTCGAAATCTGAATCAGCCTGCGGCCATTGTTCTTACAGAACTCAATCAGGTTCTCAACGCCATGAACGTTGATCTTTTCCAGCACATCACCGGCTGCAAAATGCTTTACACAGGCTGCACAGTTAATCAGTGTCTGGAATTTATAGGCGCCAAAGCTTTCTACCTGTTCTTTCGAGGTAATGTCGCCATCTACACAGACGATACGATCCTTGAACAACTCCTCGCACGGATTATCAAAATAATACATCAGCATATGCATCATTCGTTTTTCCATGGATTCATAGGAGCCCTTGCGCACCAGACAGTAAACCTTGCCCTCGTAATTGTCAAGGTATGCTTTCAAAATATGGATTCCAAGGAAACCGGTCGCACCCGTGATCATGATATCACCCAGGGGTTCTTTTGTAATCCGGTCTACATTCTCCTCCACATTTCCGCTGATGACACTCTGGATCTTATTATAGTTGTAATTGGAAAACTCATTGTTGCTCTGCGGGCTTTCCACGGATGCCTGATCATCCACGATTGCTGCCAGTTCACGAACGGTAGGATGTTTAAAGACATCTGCATATACAATCGAAATATTCTTGGAAAGACACATCACGGCAACCTTCGATGCGGTAAGTGAGGAGCCTCCCAGATCAAAGAAGTTATCCTCAATTCCTACCTTTTCAACTCCCAGTGCCTTTTCAAAGATTTCACAAAGTGTCTTCTGCGCCATGGTAACCGGCTCTACATAGCTTGCATTATCCACGGTTACTTCCGGCATGGGAAGCGCCTTTTTATCAATCTTGCCCCCCGGTGTTACCGGCATCTCATCAATATGAACGAAGAAGGACGGCATCATATAATCAGGAATCAGAGGCTCTAAGAAGGTCTTAAGCTCCTCATCCGGAATGCTCTCTCCAGTATAGTATGCGGTGATATACTTGTTTCCGCCCTTTTCCACAACGGTAACTGCCGCATTCTTTACAAGTTCATGTTTCAGAACAGCCCCTTCGATTTCACCAAGCTCTACACGGTATCCCCGGATCTTGACCTGGGAATCAATTCGGCCGATATACTCAATATTTCCGTCACCCTTCATCCGTACCATATCACCGGTCCGGTAAAGACGCCTGTCGTCTTCACATACGGAATACGGATTTTCCACAAATACCGATGCGGTCTTTTCCGGAAGGTTATGGTATCCTCTCGAAATCTGACGGCCTGCATGGCAAAGCTCGCCGGATGCACCGACCGGAAGTCGCTTCAGATCTTCGCCCACAACATAACTGCGGACATTCCGCTGGGACTTTCCTATCGGTATGTTGTCATACTGCTTATCTACCCAGAATTCTGTGGAAGATACGGTATTTTCAGTCGGACCGTAACCATTGATCATCTGATAGGTACGGTTCCTGTAATGCTTGAATTTCTCACCACCAAGGGTAACAAACTTAAGGCTCGGAGCATCCTCAAGCAGCTCTGCTACCAACTCACCCATCTGTGTCGGGAAGGTAGCGCTGGTAAGCTTCTGATCCTGGATGCATTTTGCAACAGCAACGGCATCCTTCCGGATATCCTCCGGGAAAATATACAGTAATGCGCCTGCGGTAAGTGGTGCAAACAGGTCAATTACCGATGCATCAAAACAGAAGCTTGCAAATTCTGCCACAATGTCATCCGGTGAAGTCTTTCTGGTTAACCGGATGTATTCGATCAGATTGAGCAAATTCCGCTGTTCGAGCATAACACCCTTCGGCTTTCCTGTGGATCCGGAGGTGTAAATCATATAAGCAAGGTTCTCCGGCTTCGGTGCCGTAAGTTCTACGGAAAGTGTAAAGTCTTTTGATGCTTCTGCAACCTCATCCAGACTTATGACATTTCCTTCATAGAAGCTGACCAGATCACGG
>USDI01000212.1 GCA_900553305.1 uncultured Lachnospiraceae bacterium | reverse complement strand
GCCGTCGCCGTCTTTAATCGTCAGGCCGAGCCACAGCAGAATGTATACCAGCAGCCTACGCAGCAGAATGTGTACCAGCAACCGGCACAACAGAATGTCTATCAGCAGCCTGCTTATAATTCCGTACCTCAGGAACCCGAAAAGAAGAGTGGTAACTGGATGACCATTACTTCCCTGATTTTATCTATTTTATCCATTTTATGCTGTTGTCTGGATGTATTTGCACTGATTCTGGCAATCGCGTCCATTGTACTTGCTATCATTGCATTGGTTCAGCACAAGGGTAATAAGGGAATGGCAATTGCATCCCTGATTGTTGGCATTATCGGATTCTTAATTGCCGTATATCTTCTGGTTTATGCCTTTGTAATACTTCCGAACAATCCGGCATTACAGAGCCAGATTATGGATCTGTATGATGAACTTGGAGTAACGGGATTTATCTGGTAAATTAAAAGTTCGAATACAGAGCAGGAAGCTTTGTATTCGAACTTTTCCTGTTTTTAATAAATCTTTTGCTTATTCTGTTAATTCTATTTATTCTGTAGTTTCTTCGCCGGAAGCTTCTGAAGTATTTTCGTCCGTAGTTCCGGGAACATCGCCATAAGCAAATTCATCTTCTTCGGAATAATCCCCGGACTCATCATAAGTATCTTCCGCGGAATCCGTTGAAGTATCCTCTGTAAATTCATCGGCAGATGGATCGGTACTGTCGTCAGAACCGTCCTCATCGTAGGTAAAGATTTCCTCCGGAATATCACCATGAAGAATCTGGACGATATACTGGAGACGTTTGTTTGCAAACTGATAATTCTGATAAGCAATGTCAGCGGAGGTTTTATCGTATTCCTCACCATTGTAAGCCTGGTGATAATAGGAAACGGCTTCGGTCATATATTTGCTTGCATCGGTTGCCAGATCTTTTACCCCGGGGAAACCATCCGGTACCTCTAAGGAAGCCATCTGGGAAAAGGATTTATCCAGACTGTCGAGAAGCGGAAGTAATTGATCCCCGATATTTTCATCATTGGGATCGAGCTGATTAATTGCATCGTTGATGGTCTGTACATTTTCAAAGAACTGCGTCATGTTTGTACGGTAGGTTTCAACCGCTTTATCTTTACCACACCCGGTAAGAAAAAGTATCAGGAACAGCAACGGAAACAGCAACCGCTTTCCGGCAGCTTTATGTAAATTGTGAATGGATATCATAGAAACCCCTCTCTAAGGTTTTGCCTTCTGTAATAATCTAAAAATAAGTTAACATAGTTAAGAAATGAAATCAAGAAAGGATAGTATTTTTTGAAATTTTGTGATAGCATATAAGCAATGTATAAAAATCAGTACAATTTTATAAAAATCCGTTTTGGGAGGAAAACATGGAAGAACTACAGCAGAATCAGGAACCAAAAGTTACAGAAGAGAACACATCTTCCGAAGGGATTGCGCAGGAGCTGTTAAAGACGGCGAAGAAGCAGTTGTTTTACACAAGGCTTTCGACCTGCTTCGTGGGTGTGATGGAGATAGCGGTTGTGATCAGCCTCTTTGCAGTCGTCCCGAAGGCAAATCATCTGCTTGGTAACGCGAATGCGTTGCTTGGAGAAGTGAATGACCGTCTGGAAGTGCTGGATGAAACAATTGCCAGTGTGAAGACGATGAGTGACAGTATTACCTCAGTCGGTGATCAGCTGGATACCTTTATTGAGGATAATTCGACTGCTTTACAGGGTGTTGTCAAGAAAATGGATTCCATTGACTTTGAAGGCTTAAATAAATCCATTAAGAACCTTGGAGATGTTGTAGAACCACTTGCTAAATTTTTCAAGGTATTTTAGATCAGACAGAAAAATAAAGACAGGAAGGGAAAACAATGATAGGAGCAGATGCAATTGTTAAGTGTTTACAAGAGGAAGGGGTAAAATACGTTTTCGGTTATCCGGGCGTTGCCATTTGTCCTTTTTATAATAGTATTCTGGATTCCGATATCCGGACAATTCTGATTCGTACCGAACAGAACGCTGCCCATGCAGCCAGTGGACTGGCACGTGTTACAGGAAAGGTTGGTGTCTGTGCCGTAACCTCAGGACCGGGAGCAACCAATCTGATCACAGGTATTGCTACGGCATTTGCTGACAGCATTCCGTTAGTATGTATCACCGGACAGGTGGATTCTTCTTTGTTGGGAAGTGATGTCTTTCAGGAGGCAGATATTACCGGTGCGGTAGAATCCTTTGTGAAATACAGCTATCTGGTTAAGAAAGTTTCTGATATTCCCAGAATTATGAAGGAAGCTTTTCATATTGCGAATACCGGACGAAAGGGACCGGTACTGATTGATATTCCCATTGATGTGCAGAACGCAGAGCTTAAGAAGTTCGCTTATCCGGAAAGCGTGTCCATGCGGACCTATAAGCCGACCGTGAAGGGCAATATGGCACAGATTAAAAAGGTGATTCACGAGCTGGAGGATTGCAAACGCCCGATTATCTGCGCGGGCGGCGGTGTCCTTTTAGCTGATGCAAAGGAAGAATTACAGGAATTTGCCACAGAGCATGACATTCCGGTTGTTTCCACGATGATGGGAATCGGTGTGATGCCGACGGAACATCCACTTTATTACGGAATGGTTGGAAATAACGGAAAGCCCTGTGCGAACCGTGCGATGAATGAGGCAGACCTGATTATCATGGTGGGTGCCCGTGTAGCGGATCGTGCGATCAGTCAGCCGGATCTGATTACCGAGAATAAAGTATTGATTCATATTGATGTGGACCCTGCCGAAATCGGCAAGAATGTAGGTCCGGGAATCCCGCTTGTCGGAGATGCGAAGCATATCTTTAAGGATCTGCTTTCCCAGGAGCTTCATGTGGAGCATAAGGATTGGCTTAACACCTTAAATGGTTACCGCGTATCCATGGTTCCGAAGCGGAACCCGAATCCGGCTTATGTGGATCCGGCGAAGTTTATTGAACTGTTAAGCCGTGCCATGGATGAGGATGCGGTTTATGTGGCCGATGTCGGACAGAACCAGATCTGGTCCTGCGGCTATCATATTGTAAAGAAGGGGAAGTTTTTAACCTCAGGTGGTATGGGTACAATGGGGTATTCCATTCCGGCAGCGCTGGGTGCAAAGCTTGCGGATAAGAATCGTCAGGTTATTGCAGTCTGCGGTGACGGTTCCTTCCAGATGTCGATGATGGAGCTAGCCACCATGCGTCAATATCAGATACCGGTGAAAATCATTGTATTAAAGAACAATTACCTTGGGATGGTGAGAGAATATCAGCATTATACCTATCAGGATCATTATTCGGTCGTTGACTTAAGCGGAAGCCCGGATCTTGAGCTGTTAGCTCCTGCCTTTGGCATGAAATACTTACGTTTAGAGAACATGGATCATGCAGAACAGACGATTGCAGAATTCCTAAGTAAAGATGAATCGGTATTGCTGGAATGTCTGATTGATCCCATGGATCTGGTAAAGTAGGAGGGAGATGTGCAGATGAAAAGAATTTATTCCGTTTTAGTTGAAAACCATTCCGGTGTTCTGTGTAAGGTTGCAGGTCTCTTTTCCAGAAGATGCTTTAACATTGATTCCCTTGCCGTTGGTGAAACACAGGACAGGGATGTTTCCTGCATGACAATTGTCAGCAGCGGAGACAAACGAACCATTGAACAGATTGAAAAACAGTTAAATAAGAAGCTCGATGTAATTAAGGTAAAGACTTTTGATGAAGGAAGCAGTATTTCCAGGGAGCTTCTTTAAATGAAGGTAAAATAAAAAAAACCCAACCGCCGTGACATCATTGAAATGTGCGAGATTACCGACAATGCCAATATTGTGGATTTTTCCCCGCATACGATGATGATTCAGATGTGCGATACCCCGGAAAAGATCCAGACCTTCATGGAAATGTTTAAGGGGATCAGCATTGTGGAAGTGGCACGTACCGGAACCCTGGCTTTACAAAAATGCAAAGAAACCGATTAGGTTGCCGTTGACTTTTACATGGCAGAGTTGTAAAATCGGTACTAGCATTAACAAAAGAAATCCATTTTAGGATCTCGAAACAGGA
>USDI01000211.1 GCA_900553305.1 uncultured Lachnospiraceae bacterium | reverse complement strand
CCCTGATGGAGCAAAGCTTCCGTGATGGTTTTACCGTTTCCGGCAATACCTCCGATCTGATTATCCCCGGAAAGAGCGCACTTGGAACTGCTTTGGCGAATCGTTCCCATACTTTCTCCGGCAATACCTCCAACCTTATCTTCATCACTCGATACACTTCCGGTATTCATACCGGAAATGATACTGCCAAGAGTCATTTCACCGACAATACCTCCGGCACATTCCTTCTTTCCTTCCACCTTTCCACTGTTTATGCATTCACGGATAACAATACGTTCTTTGTATCTGACATTCAGTGTTGTATTATCGGAAGAAAGATTCAGGTCATCCTCCGGATCGAGGTTGTTTTCCCGTGACATCGTTCCAGCAATACCTCCGACATTGAGATCGCCGCTGATCTTTCCGTAATTGATACAACTCAGTACCTTTCCTTCGGTATCCTTAACCGTATCATCATCGGATACATCCATAAAGATTTCATCCGTTTCGGGTGTATCGGTGTCGGTAATAATATTCGTAATCACCTGAATTTCATCATTAATTGCCTGTAAGTCATCCAGAAGAAGCTGATTGTAATCATCAGACATATGATTCAATGTTCGTGTCTGGTCTAAAATGTTGGTAAAACTGCTGCTTAAAGAATTACGTGCCGACTCAACCCGGATGCGAACCCGATCCGCCTGGTTTCGAACCTCTCCCTCGGCATCGGAAATCACACGATTTGCATTTTCATATGCCTTTTGCTGTGTCTCATTAATTTCGTTTTCTACAGCATCCCAGTCGATCTGATCCCAGAAATTATACGTTGGGAAATCATAACCGCCACTCGGTGTCGGAATCGCAGGAAGAGAGGGAAATTCATTATTGTTGTTATTGTTGTTATTATTGTTATTATTATTGTTGTTATTATTGTTGTTATTATTGTTGTTATTATCATCCTGATTTTCCTGCGGCTGCGTCACATTTCCGGTTTCAGGCACGTTCTGTGAAGGTTCCGAGAGTCTATGCGGAATCTGATAAGTAATTTCTTCTTTGGAATCACGCAGATCATAAACTATAGCCCTTACTCCCTGACTCTCACTAGATGTCAGTCCTCCGGCTCCGCTTCCTCCGTTTCCGGTTTCTCCGGGATTCTTCGAGGGCGCAGGACTTGATGCAGGAGTTGAAGGTGTAGGTGTGGGGGTAGCCGTAGGGCTTGGCGTTTCTGTTGGCCGGATACTGATACTCGGCGAAGGTAAATTCTTCATAAATTCAAGTGATACCGGATCAGGCGATTTAAGTTCCGTAATAGAAAAGGAATTGGATAAATCTCTATATGAACTGCTTACATCAGACATAATATTATTTACCGCATTCTGTGCGCCTTCTACCGCATTAAGCAATTCATCAATCTGTGTGGATAAAGCAGAAGACATATCACTGGCATCATTATCCATTTTAGTCACCAGGTCATGTAATACCGGGAATTCCCTGGACAGCTTTTCCATGGTGTCCTCTTCATATTCCATCCGGCTGCTCGGCTCCATCTGTCCTGCAATACCACCGACATCCTTACGTCCGTTCAGCCGCCCGTGGTTCTCGCAGCTCATAATAAAGCCGGTCTGGCTTCCTGCGATACCACCAATGTTATAACCGACATGCTGATATCCGACACTGCCGTTGTTGGTACTATAAAGAATGACACCTTCATTGGAACCGGCAATTCCACCGATATCTGTTACGGAAGCTGCATTCTCCGTGCTTAAAATCTCATCTAAGGTAAGAGACTGAATATCAATTTTATTATCCTTGGCATTGGTATTTACCAGTGCATTATTTGTACAGCCGGTAATACCACCCTTATTGGTTCCAACCACACCACCTACACGGTGATTTCCCGAAACCATTCCATCGACCGTACTGTCTTCAATAATTCCGCTTACTTCATTGATTCCGACCAGCAGCCCGGCATCATTGTTTACATTCATCGTACCATTGACACTGCACCCACTGATGAGACCTTTGTTCTGCCCTGCCAGAATGCCAATGCCGGAGTGTCCTGTGCCCGCTGTGGCATCCATCTGGATATTCAGATTCCATACCTGTCCGGTCTCCTGTATATATCGGAAAAACCCAATGTTATTACTGGTTCCTTCGATTGCAAATCCCTTAATGGTGTGTCCCTGTCCCAGGAAGATTCCACCAAAGGTGGGCATCAGCGTAATTCCTTCACTCGTAAAATCAAGGTCCGCATCCAGAATCACCACTTTATCTCTTGACCAGGTATCCAGCGTGCAATTCTTTGCAAGCTCCTTAAGATCTTCATTGCTGCGTACCCAGATTACCTGGTCTTCGTCATAGGTAAGTGTTCCATCCTGCTCCTGTGCATCCTGCAGATGCTCCATTACTTCATCGGTTCCATTATCATTATCTTCGTTAACTGCCTCTGCATGGGCACTTAAGGTTACCCGCAAGGAGGGAAGGAGCAGTGCAGCAATCAGGCAAACAACCAATGTTCTTTTCTTAAACTTCTTCATCTTCTGCACTTCCTTTCTCTTCTTTATTTTGTTCTCCGGAATCCGTATTCTCACCTGCATTGTCAGTCTTCTGTGGCAGCCCCGGCGGATCCTTTTCTTCAATAGCTGATACCTCTACGGCATCCGGTCCGGGATCATCGGGATCACTTACACTCTCTGCTCCACCGGTAATGAGTGTAACATTCATGTCACCACGTACAAAACCGGAAAAATTACCATCCAGAGTACCGTTTACCTGTCCGCGGATCAGACCATTTACACGGGTAAGACCGGTAAAGTTCTGTGGGGTGAGATTAATTTTACCTTTCAGTTCAAAGCTTGATTTCTCAATAATAATATCACCTACAACCAGAATCTGCGGTAATACTGCAAGTACGAGCACGATCGAAATAATCGTACCACGGCTTAAGCAGCTTCCAATGGATGCAATAATCGGATTCGTTGTCAACTGCTGAATCAATGCACCGGCAACCGCCAGAATCGTTCCTGATGTAAAGATGGTCGGGAACGCTTCATTCAATGCAGCCACAATTGCCTGCTTCGGTTTCATTCTCATCTTCAGATCGGTATAATGGCTCGAAATAACAATTGCATAGTCAATATTGGCACCCATCTGAATGGAGTTTACAATCAGGTAGCTTAAGAAGTACAGGGGAGACTTCTGTAAGTACGGCATGGAAAAATTGATCCAGATACTACCCTGGATAACGATAATCAATAGCACCGGAAGTCCTGCGGACTTAAAGGTAAACAGCAGGACAATAATAACGAATAATGCAGATAACACACTGATGATAATATTATCGGTTCCAAAGGAGGAAGATAAATCAAAATCACTGGTGGAGTTACCTACAATATAGGAGTCATCCAGATCATAGTATTTTGCAATATCCTGATGCATCGTTTCAAGGAATGCAAAGGTTTCTTCACTTTCTTCCGGAAGATTTAGGTATACAACCATACGGGAATAATCATCTGTCTTTAACTGCAGCTTTGCCTTCTCTAACTGGTCAAACAGATCATCGAGGGTATCCTGCACCTCACCATCCAGGGTAATGTTATCCTCTTCCATCTGATCCTTCAGGAACATAAACATATCAAACAGGGGCACCTGATAATTTTCAATGCCATTCACGATCTTACCGTACTGATTTTCATTAACGGCATAAGCCGAATACAGGAGATTCGCAATTTCATATTCCACACCGGCAAGCTCGGAAAACTCTCTTGGATTCAACGCATCCGTCAGCACATAACCGTCCATGGCTTCAATATTGCCAAGTCCCATCGCGGATTTTACTTCTTCATGCTGCTCGAGGGTTTTCAGAAGCTTTTCTTCCTTCTGATAATTTCCGGCCGGTACAATCACAGCAACCATATTGCTTGTACCGAAGGTATTTTTGATCTTCTGATAAGCAATCTGGCTTTCACTCTGCTTGGCAGTTGTCAGATCTGTATAGCTATAGCAGTACGGACAATTATTGGAAAAATAAAATGCAACAACTACAATTGCCAGAAAGATCGGTGGAACAATAAATCTCGTAAACACATCGAATTTACCGATTGCAGTAATTTTCGGA
>USDI01000210.1 GCA_900553305.1 uncultured Lachnospiraceae bacterium | reverse complement strand
AACAGCGGTTTTACGAATGCGGTTCTGAATAGTTACATTAATTTCTGTGTAGTCACCATGTGATTATACGACACGAATCGTCAAAAAGCAACGGAACATTTGCGTTTACATTTTGAAGCCGGAATGATAAAATAAATGGACTAATAGTTTTTGAAAGGCGCAGAAGAATGAGTAATTTTGAAAAGAAATTTGGCAAATATGCAATTAAGAATCTGTCATTGATCCTGATTATGTGTTATGCATGCGGTTACCTTATGAAATGGATCAATCCGGGCTTTTTTACCTATTTATATTTGAATCCGTATGAAATCATTCACCATTTCCAGATCTGGAGACTGGTGACCTGGCTGATTGTTCCGCCGGACAGCTTTGATTTCTGGACATTGCTAATGCTTTATTTTTACTATTCGATCGGGACAAGCTTAGAGCGTACCTGGGGAACCTACCGGTATAATGTCTATATCTTTTCCGGTATTCTTTTTACGGCGGCTGGAGCCTTTATCCTGTATGGAGTAAGTTCCCTGCTCGGGGCACAGAGCCTTGGACTGTGGATGACCGTGGATGGCTATATCACGTATCCGACGATGTTCAGCACCTACTATGTCAACATGTCCATCTTTTTAGCTTATGCTGCAACCTTCCCGGATTATGAAGTGTTGTTATTCTTCATTCTGCCGATCAAGGTGAAGTTCCTTGGCATTATTTACGGGGCAATGCTGGTTTACCAGTTCATTGTCGGTTATGGAACGAGCTCGGCCCTGTTTTACTATAACCTCGGTATCCGCTTCGTGATTACCGCATCCCTTCTTAATTTTGTGGTATTTTTCTTTACCAGCCGCAAGAAGGTGCGCAGGGGACCGATTAAAATTATCCGTCAGCAGGCCGTGAAGCAGCAGCCACGCCATGAAACGAAGAAGAGCAGTGGAATCACCCGGCATAAATGTGCCGTTTGCGGAAGAACGGATGAGACGAATCCGGAACTGGAATTCCGCTTCTGTTCGAAGTGTAACGGAAATTATGAATACTGTCAGGATCATCTGTTTACCCATACACATGTACAATAGGATACCTGGCAGAACAGTTACGATATTTTGAGGTTTGGAAAGAAGGATCACTATGAATAAAGAGGTACTTTTTGCACAAAAGCTCGGAGAGATCCGGGAGCTTGCAAAGGAACAGGGCAATTACGTGACAAAGGAGCAGATCGCCGAAGCATTTGCGGAACTGGAATTTCAGGAAGACCAGTTCCAGATGGTGTATGACTATCTGACCAAGCATAAAATCGGCATTGATGAGCCGGTGGATCTGGATGAATACCTGTCAGAGGAAGAGGTGGATTACCTCAAGATGTACGAAGAAGAGCTGGCTGCAATGGAATCGGTAACCGATGGACAGCGGGAGGCCATTCTGTTAAGTGCCATGGCAGGAGAAACGGACGCCCAGAAGCGTCTTGTTGAAATTTATCTGCCACAGGTCATTGAGATTTCGAAGCTTTATACCGGACAGGGCGTTTATATTGAGGATCTGGTCGGAGAAGGAAACCTGGCTCTTGCGCAGGGCGTTACCATGTTAGGGTGTCTCGAACATGCCAGGGAGGCAGAGGGGATGCTTATGAAGATGGTTATGGATGCCATGGAAGAACTGATTCAGGAAGATCTGACCGAGAAGGATATTGTGAAGAAAGCCATTGATCAGGAAAAGAAAAAGCAGAAGAACAAGACAGCACAGGAAGAAAATCAGGAGAATAAACAGGAATGAAATTTTTTGAAGGAACTTCAGAATATCAGGATTTTAAATATGTACTGCAGGATGTACGTACGGTATCTTTGGGCGTGAAATACACCTATGAGGAGCTTTTGCAGGATGAACGGGTGCCGTTTAAGTTTCAGGCGATTATTTCCCAGTATCTGTTAAAGGAAGCTTCACCGGAGACAACGCTCGAGAGTGAATTTTATTATATGGAAAAGGGAACCTTTGTATATGAAACCTATCGGCAGCTAAAGGCAAGGGCCAAGGTACGCACCCAGACCGTAAAGAAAATGATGACGGGAAAAGAAAAGATTGTTTATAAGGAAGAAATCTGGACGGTGGAGGAGCTGGCTCAGATGAATCTTGCAAGGAAGAAAGCAGCCGGGCTGATGATTGAAGAGATTGAGTTATCGAAGCTTGGCTTAATGACATTTTCAATTTGAAGTAACAGTTCAGCCAATCTGTGCAATCCGGCAGCTTATGAATGGGCATGGCTGAAAAATAAAGAAAACGGAGGGAATGAAGGAAACAATGAAAAGTTTAAAGGGCCTTAATCAATACGAGGTAATCGAAGAACGCCACATCGGGGATCTGAATTCAGACGGTTATCTGTTAAAACACAGGAAGACCGGAGCGTATGTAACGTTGCTTTTAAATGATGATGAGAATAAGGTGTTTTATATCGGATTCCGTACACCGCCTAAGGACAGCACGGGTGTTGCACACATCCTGGAGCATTCGGTATTGTGCGGATCAAAGGAATTTCCGGTGAAGGATCCGTTTATTGAACTGGCAAAGGGCTCCTTAAACACCTTCTTAAATGCGATGACCTATCCGGATAAGACGGTTTATCCGGTGGCAAGCTGCAATGATAAGGACTTTAAGAATCTGGTGCATGTCTATCTGGACGCCGTATTCTATCCGAATATCTATAAGGAAGAGAAGATTTTCCGTCAGGAAGGCTGGCACTATGAGATGGAAGATGTCGATGCACCGCTTACCATCAACGGAGTGGTTTATAATGAGATGAAGGGAGCCTTTTCCTCTCCGGATGATGTGGTTTCCCGTGAGGTAATGAACGGATTGTATCCGGATACCACGTATGGACTGGAATCCGGTGGAGACCCGGAGGTCATTCCGGAACTTACCTATGAGGAATTTTTAAAGTTCCACGGCAAGTATTATCATCCGTCAAACAGCCTGATTTATTTATATGGAAATCTGGATCCGGAAGAATATCTTACGTTTCTGGATGAGAAGTATCTGTCTTCTTATGAGACATTGGAGGTGGATTCAGCGATCCCGTTACAGAAGCCGTTTGAAGAGAAGAGATGCGTGAAGCGGGAATACTCCGTGATGGAAGATGATATTGCAGAAAACGAGACCTATCTGACCTATAATATTGCGATGGGAAGCAGCCTTGACCGGGAACTGTATATTTCGATGGATGTGCTGGTGCATGTGCTCTGTTCCGATCCGGGTTCCCCGGTGAAGCAGGCCCTTGTGGATGCGGGAATCGGAGATGAGGTCTACAGCTATTCCGAAACCGGCATTGCACAGCCGTATTTTTCCATTACCGCAAAGAATGCTTCTTCCGCACAGCAGGAACAGTTTGTTTCCATTATTGAAGAAGAACTGCAGAAAATTGTGAAGCAGGGCATTGACAAGAAAGCACTTCTTGCAACCCTAAATGAATTTGAATTCCGTTATCGTGAAGCAGACTTTGGTTCTTATCCGAGAGGACTGATGCTTGGCCTGCAGGCACTCGACAGCTGGCTTTATGACAAAGAGAAGCCGTTTATCCATATCGAAGCCAATGATACACTGGCATTCTTAAAAGAAAAGATTGAGACATCCTATTATGAAGATCTGGTACAGAAGTATTTTATTGATAACCAGCATAAAGCAGTGGTTGTTGTAGAACCGGTACCGGGGCTTACCGGAAAGAGGGAAAAGGCACTTGCGGATCGTCTGGCAGCGATGAAGGATCAGATGACCGACGAAGAAAAGCAGGCGGTTGTGGATGCAACCCATGCGCTCCATGCTTATCAGCAGGAGCCAAGCCCGAAGGAGGATCTTGCAAAGATTCCACTTCTTAAGAGAGAAGATATGAAGAAGGAAGCAGCGGCTTATGTCAATGAGGAGCGTGGCAGCAAGGAAGCTCCGGTTTTATATCATAATATTTTTACGAACGGAATCGGTTACCTGAATCTTGTATTTGATGCTTCCCATGTGCCGGCAAGACTGTTCCCTTATATTGGAATTTTAAAGAGTATTTTTACCTTGATGGTAGACACGGAGCATTATTCCTACAGTGATCTGTATAATGAAATCCGGATCCATACCGGTGGAACGAAAATGGTATTTAATGTGTATACCA
>USDI01000209.1 GCA_900553305.1 uncultured Lachnospiraceae bacterium | reverse complement strand
GATTGCAACAGCTTCTCTCATCGGGATATTTGGGGAAATATCAGTCACACAGACTTATGAGGCTGCCGGAACCCCTGATACGCGGTTTACATTAGGCTTTGGGCATCCGAATACGTTATATTGCATGGTTTGGGTGCTGATGCTTCTTGGGATGTATGTATATCCGGAAAAAATGAAGTGGTATACGTATCTCTGCCTTGCCGCTGGCTGTCTGGGAATGTTTTTCCTGACAAAGACAGCGACCGGAATTTTGATTGCGTTGTTTTCTCTTGTTCTGGCAGCGATGTTTCAATATCTGCCCAAAATGAAGGAAAGTAAGGTGATTCAGGGATTATCTCTTGCAGGATATGCATTTTGTATTATTGTTTCTGTTCTTGGGGCAGCAAATGCGAATCGCGTGCTTAATTATAACTGGGGACTGGATACTTCCAGAAAAGCACAGTTTTATGTTTATTTAGATAAAATCCTGACAGGAAGATTACTGACACTGGCCAGTACAGAGATTAGTGATGGTACATTACAGACCTGGAGAATTTTTGCAAAGCCGGATACCACGTATTATTTTGACCTGGGCTGGGTACGTCTGTTTTATTGGTATGGCATTATTCCGGCAGTAATTTTTATACTGGTACTGTTGTATTTACTATACTTTTGTTTTAAAAAGAAAGATGATATGGCTGTTGTCATGATTCTTTCTATTACGATCTATACAGTGGTAGAAGCGCATTTTGTTTCTGTATATATTGCCAGAAATTATCTGCTCTTTCTGCTCGGTATGTACTGGTATCAGATGATCCCGCACAGGGACAGCTATTCTGTTTAAATGTAAGTATTCACAGAAGGCTATTTTGCATGGGCTTTGAATAGCTGCTAAATATTAAAAGAAAGAACAATTAAATCATATGAAAATAAAAACAAATTTACAGGAAATTACATACTTCAGTTTTTTTGGAATCCTTCTTATCGCAAAGGGAATCGGGCTATATGAGGGAATGCCTTTATTTAACGTTTGTTTAGTAGTGGCAGTTCTTTTTCTTGGCTGTAAGTTTCTGCTGACGGATTATACACCTGGAGAATGGGGAATGATTTTCTTATTTACCCTGATCAGCTTCCTTGCATATCGTACAACCGGTGAAAAGGCGGTTATTATTACCGTACTTACCATACTGGGAATGAAGAATATTCCTGTAAAACGGCTGCTGCAGTTTGCCTTTGTAATATGGACGATTACGTTTTTCGGAATGTTTCTGTTTCATATTGCCGATGTGACGGATGCCTGTATTCTCGCACATAACAAATTCGGTCTTGGGTTTCTGCTTCGTTATAGTATGGGATTTCCGCATCCTAATGTGTTTCATATTTCGTATTTTATCTGGATGGCACTCCTTTTATATCTGTTTCCGATGAAGAAGCGTAAACTGTTAGTGGCATCTTTTCTGTTGTTTGGGATGAATCTGTTTGTATTCTTGTATTCGGTAAGCATTACCGGATTTGCACTGGTTACGTTATATCTGGCTTTTAACCTTTATCTGAGTGTAAGAGAGAAACTTAATATGTTGGAAAAGACTCTGATTCAGTGCGTTTATCCGGCCTGTGTACTGGTATCGGTTATTCCTCCGTTATTTTTTAAGGGAAAATTATTTGATCTGCTGAATAAAGTTTTGAACACCAGAATGAATATCTGGAATTATTATCTGACCAATTTCAAACCCGCCTTATTGGGAACAAGAGTGTGGTCACCGGAGGAAGCAACGCTTAGTATGGATTGCTCTTATCTGTATCTGTTATACTATTATGGAATTATTCTTTTTCTGTGTATATCCGCATTGTTTGTTTATACTATATGGCGTTTTACGAAGGAAAATAAGAAGGCTGAGCTCGCAATAATCATCGGAATGCTGATTGCCGGCATTACAGAGCCGTATTTATTCAATCTGTCCTTCAAAAATCTGATCCTTGTTTTTGCAGGAAACTTGTTATATGTGACACTTTCTGAGTGGGAGAAGATGAAATACCCGGATGTGAAACAAAATGGCAGAGAGCCTGACGGAATATACCGATGGTTCAATCGGAGGTTACAGCTTTTTCCTTGGGGACAGAAGGAGATTACAGTAGCTTCGATAGATACCGAAAAGCAGCAAAAGGACAAAACGGCTTTTTTTACCAGACTTCGTGTGATGCGCAAATGGCTGATACTTACCGGTATTCTGGCAGCAGGGATTGGACTTATTATTGGAATTACCTGCGTAAAGGTGCCGCAAAAGATCTATGTGTATACCGATCACTGTGATTATGTAAAAGGTGATGGAGAGACATTTCAGGAGGTGCAGCAGGAAGAGGGAGCGGTGATCTATGGTGCGCGTTCCGAAGAGATGAATTATTATGGTTTTGACGGAAATATGTTATTGCTCGAGAGAGTTCGGGGAATACTTTCCATAACACTGGGGATTCCCCTGTTATTGGAATTTCTCTTTTGTATTATTTTGTGGTATACTAATAAAATTAAACCGGATTCAGGAGATGTCAGATGCAGGAAAAGCTGACCTATTGTACAATATTAAATACGAATATTAATGTGACGGATATGCAGCGCACAGTTTCCTATCTGGAAGAAAATCTGAATGATCTCCGGGGACAGTATATCTGTATTTCCAATGTACACACTACCGTTATGGCGAGCCGTGACGAACAATATTGCAATGTTCAGAATGGGGCCGCCATGGCACTTCCTGATGGAAAACCTTTATCGATTGTCAGCAGGATGAGGGGCTTTCATAATGCCTGCCGTGTACCGGGGCCGGATCTGATGATTGAAATGTTCCGGGTGTCCGGGGAGAAAGGATATACTCATTATTTTTACGGAAGCAGGGAAGAGACGCTTACGAAATTAAGGGAGAATCTGTTGAAACGTTTTCCAAAGCTTAAGATTGTCGGGATGGAATCTCCTCCGTTCCGCCCTTTAAGTGCCGAAGAGGATGCAGAAGCTATTGCGCGAATCAATGAATCCGGGGCGGATTTTATCTGGGTTGGTCTGGGGGCTCCAAAGCAGGAAAACTGGATGGCTGCCCATAAGGGAAAGGTTCATGGGGTGATGCTTGGTGTGGGAGCCGGTTTTGATTTCCATGCAGGAACCATTAAACGGGCACCGCGATGGATGCAGGAAAGCTGTCTGGAATGGCTCTATCGTTTGGTGCAGGATCCTAAGCGTCTGTTTAAGCGGTATATCAGTACCAATTTCACATTTATTGTGAAATCCTTAAAGGAAAATCGCACGGAAAAGAAAAAGGCAAAAGAAAATACCTTTCACGTAGCACAGATCGGTCATAAAAGAATTCCCTCGAGAGAGGGGGGCGTTGAGATTGTGGTGGAACAGATCTCAGAACGCCTGATCCGGCAGGGAATTCAGGTAGATGCCTACAATCGTTCCGGTTATCATGTATCGGGACGTGAATTTGATACAAAACACAATAAGATTTATAAGGGAATCCGGATTATTACAATTCCAACGTTCCAGAATGGGAAATTAAATGCAATTGTTTATGCTTTTTTAGCGAGTATCCGGGCTCTGTTTACGCACTATGATGTGTATCACTATCATGCAGAGGGCCCATGTGCGATGCTGTGGCTGCCCCATCTGTTTCATAAGAGACTGGTTGTAACGATTCATGGACTTGACTGGCAGAGATCCAAATGGGGAAATTTTGCATCAAAGGTGCTGAAATTTGGGGAACGGATGGCCGCAGAGAAGGCGGATGATATTATTGTTCTTTCTAAGAATGTACAGCAATATTTTGAAGATACTTATGGTAGGAAAACCATATTTATTCCCAATGGAATCGACCGTCCCCGGTTGGTGGAAGCAAAAGAAATCACCGAAAAATGGGGACTTCAGAAAGATAAGTATATTTTATTCCTTGCAAGAATCGTTCCGGAGAAGGGGGTTCATTATCTGTTGGAGGCTTTTCATGGCATTGACACAGACATGAAACTGGTGATTGCCGGAGGCAGCAGCCATTCCGGGGAATATATGCATCAGGTGATGAAGATGGCAGAGAGTGATGACAGGGTGGTCTTCACTCACTTTGTGCAGGGAAGACAACTGGAAGAGTTATACTCCAATGCCTACTGCTTCGTC
>USDI01000208.1 GCA_900553305.1 uncultured Lachnospiraceae bacterium | reverse complement strand
TTTATGAAACGGATGTGAATACGGCGCTGATCGAAACCTCGGACAGGCAGGGGGATACGATTGATGTTTAACTTTTGGAGACATGTTCTGCTTGCGGTATGTGGAGCAAGCTTTGGGATCCTTTCATCTGCCGGAGTATTTACGGTGCTTGCCTCAGTCGGACTGGTACCGCGGTTTGCCGGAAAAATGCATGTGGCAAGGCATATATTCGCTTTGGAGGAGGCAGTGGTTTTCGGAACGGTCGCAGGGGGATGTTCCAGTGTGTTTTATAAGTCCTTAGGGGAAGGAATATTGCCGCCATGGTCTGGAACTGCGTTTCTTATAGTGTTCGGATTTTTCGCCGGAATGTTTGTTGGCTGCCTTGCACTTGCCATTGCGGAAATGCTGAATTCCATTCCGATTTTTTCAAGAAGAACCGGCTTCCGGCATGGACTGGGTATTGCACTTTTGTTTGCAGCCTTAGGAAAAATGGCAGGAAGTATTTTCTATTTCCTTTTTATACAATGACAGGAATGTTAAAAATAAATTCTGACACCCATTGATGTACCCGAATTGTTACATTGTTATGCAATTTTCATAAATTTCAAACAATGAATGGTTATAAACCTTATAAATGAACTCATAAAAATACAAATCCGGAATGAAAATTTATTGCGGCAGATCTTAAAAAGTGTTATCGTAAATTGGGGAAGTTGTGTAAACAAAGGAGGATAAAAAATGAAAAAATCAGGTAAATTTTTAAAATCCATCCGGGGAAGATTATCCATTGGAGCGGCAGTGGGTGTGCTGCTGATTGTTGCATTAAGTGCAACGATTGCAATTGCTTCCATTATTTCAATACAGAGAAGCAACAGCATTCAGCTTGTGGATTCCGTTGCAGAAGCCAAGGCACAGCAGACATCGGCCTGGCTGGAGGGACAGAAGGCAACGATCAAGGAGCTGGGAGTTGCCTTAGAAGCAGCGAAGAATACGGACCTGCATAATGGTGCGGCTCTTCTCCATGAATCCAAGGAGGAAAATCCTTACGCACTGAATTATTATTACTGTAGTGCAGATGCAGCAGTAAGTGAGTATGGGGAGGATATGAATTTAATTCCTTCAGAGCGTGGCTGGTGGATTCAGGCCTTTGAGGCAGGAGATACCGTGATTGTAGATCCTTATACCGATATTGCAACCGGCAAAACCATCATTTCGGCATGCTATCCGTTTTATGTTGACGGAAAGCCCTATGCCGTCCTTGCGGATATTGATGTAACGACCGTGTTGGAGATTATCAATCAGATTGAGGAAAAGCAGTTTTGTGAAGGCTTTCTTTTATCGGCATCTGGAGATGTGATTACCCATAAAAACAGTGAATGGCTTCCGACGGATGAGGGAAGTACCAATTTGAGCGAGGCATTACATACCGATCTGCAGAGTGCAGTAACGATTCGGGATTATGACGGCAATACGAAGTTCCTTGCGGTAAAAGAGGTCGCATCGACCGGCTGGCAGCTTGGTGTACTGGAATCTACCGAAGTCATTCAGACGCAGGTAAAAGGGCTTGTTACTATGATTCTGATTCTGGGGGTTGTATTCATCGTGATTGCCTTTACGGTAGTGTCCGTTGCCATTGACAGATCCTTACGTCCGGTAGGCAGGATGAAGGATTTTGTTCAGAATGTGATTCTGGGCGGGGCAGCTGCAGATTATAAGAATGAAACGATGCAGATTCAATATCTGGTGGATTCCCTGCAGGACAAATTCGTACATACGATACAGCAGTCCCAGGGAGCAGCCGTTTCTGTACGGGAAAATATGAACGAGACGGCAGAAGCGGTTAAAAAGAGCCTTACCCATACGGATCAGATTGCAGAAGAAACAGCAGAAGCGGTCAGAAGTGTGGAAGAAAATGCAGAGTCTATTTCCAATATCCGAGAGAGCTGTAAGCAGCTTTCCGGTGCCACAAATGATCTGGCAAAGCAGGCAGCCTCTATTGCAGAACGTGCATCAGAGATTACAGGCAGAGTGGAGAAGATCGTTCCGGAAATGATGGCAAGCCGGGAAAATGCCGTAAAGATGACTTCAACCAATAAGGAAAAGCTGGAAACTGCCATTGAAAAGGTAAAGGTCATCGAAGAAGTGATAAAGGTGAGCGAAACGATTCATGAAATTGCGGAAGAAACGAATCTTTTAGCCCTGAATGCAAGTATTGAAGCGGCACGTGCAGGCGAAGCGGGAAAGGGCTTTGCGGTAGTAGCCGGTTCCATTAAGAGCCTTTCGGAAAACACATCGAGAGAAGTCGGCAAGATTAATGTGCTGATCCAGCAGATCGTGGCATCGGTTGAAGAACTGACAGCCGAGAGTCATGAAATGATTGATTTCTTAGATGAAAAGGTACTTCCGGATTATGATGTGATGCAGGAAATGGCATCCACATACCTTAAGGATGCCGGATTTTATACGGATGCCTCGGCAACTCTTGGAGCACAGTCCGAAGAGCTTTCTGCAAGTACGCAGTCCATCGCAGATACGGCAGAATCCATTTCACGGGCACAGGATCAGATCAGTGAGAAGATCAGCAGCATCAATGGGAAGCTTTCCGAGCTTCAGACCGCATCTGGAAAAATTGATGAGGCAGTACAAAGAACATCAAAGGAAGCTGACCTCTTGCATGATACGGTAGAACAGTTTAAACTATAATAGATGGCTGGAAACGGCGATTCAGTACAGGTCGAAGTATTTGCACCTGAGACCGTAAGAACATGATACACTGTGGTAAAGAAAGCAAAGTGAGGGAAACAGCATGCGTCAGATGGAATTTAAAATGGAACGGCCGGGGCTCCTGCAGGAAGGGGATGACATTACCGTAACCGAAGGTGTGCTGCCGAGTAATTATTATTATACGATTGATCCATCCCTTGCAATGTCACCGAACATTCCGTTCCGTGAGCGGCTGAAGGCCAGAAAAGGGCGTGTGGTAAAGATCACGGAGAATGAACGGGGCTTTTATGTGACGGCTGAGTTTGATGATGATAATTAAGCCTGTCAGATATGAGTGTGCAATATGTCAGCTTATGAAGGTACTGGATTATACAAATAATCAGAAGAGGAGAATATTATGTTAACTAAAGTGGCAACAACAAAAGCACCTGCAGCAATCGGACCCTATTCCCAGGGAATTATCGTGAATGGAATGTTATATGCATCCGGTCAGATCCCGATCATTCCGGCAACCGGAGAGATCGCACAGGGAGATATTACTGTACAGGCAAAGCAGGTGATGTTAAATATCGGAGAGATTTTAAAGGAAGCAGGAACCACCTATGAAAACGTGGTAAAGACCACCTGTTTTCTGGATGATATGGCAGATTTTGCAGCATTTAATGCAGTATATGAGCAGTACTTTACCGGTAAGCCGGCAAGAAGTTGTGTTGCAGTGAAGCAGCTTCCAAAGAACGTCCTGTGTGAGGTAGAAGTGATTGCGGCTCTGTAAAAGATACACAGACCGGATTACAGAAGAAGATCCGAATAGAAATTTACTACAGGATGGTATAGACACTTGAAGACAAATTCAATAGGGAATGGCTTTTTATTACTGTCAGCCGCATTTATCTGGGGCATTGCATTCGTGGCACAAAGCGTTGGCATGGATTATTTAGGACCGCTTTCCTTTGGGGCGTCACGGTTTTTGCTGGGAGCAGTGGTTCTTCTTCCCGTGATTGCATTCCGCAGAAGACAGAATCAGAAGAAGAGAATTGCACCTGCCGGTGCGAAGATCACCTGGATCGGAGGAATCTGCTGTGGACTGGCTCTGTGTGCGGCTTCTACCCTGCAGCAGATCGGAATCCAGTATACCTCAGTTGGAAAAGCAGGATTTATCACGACACTGTATATTATTATTGTGCCGATTCTGGGAATTTTTCTGAAGAAAAGGGTACCCGGAAAGGTCTGGCCGTGTGCCGTGCTTGCAGCAATTGGTATGTACCTGCTTTGTATGAGTGAAAGCTTACAGATTGGTAAGGGAGATGTGCTTGTTTTTATATGTGCATTCCTGTTTGCCATACAGATTCTGCTTGCGGATCATTTCGTGGAGCTTGCAGACCCGGTGGAGATTTCCTGTATCCAGTTTCTGACCTCAGGAGTGATTCTCACCATTTTA
>USDI01000207.1 GCA_900553305.1 uncultured Lachnospiraceae bacterium | reverse complement strand
AATACCTGCAGGAATGGCTGTGTCTATTGCTATGCAACAAAGGGAAAAGGAAAGATAGAAGAAGCTTTCTTCATAAAGGATAATTCTTCACCAATTCTTTGCGATAGAATTTCAGAAAGAGATCATATGATAGAAAGAAAAGTTCAATCATCAGTGAGTAAGAGATACATTAAGAGTATCGAAGAAAGCAGAAATCTATAACTCTACTCTCCGTAGGTAGCGTTACATCCGGCTATGCCTTACAATGCCATTATGGAGGGCAATGTGATGAATCAATATGTAACAGGAGCAGTAATTAAGGAACTGCGTGAAAAGAACCATATCACACAACTGCAGTTGGCTGAAAAACTGGGTGTGAGTGACAAGACCATATCGAAGTGGGAAACGGAGAAAGGATATCCGGATATTACCTTGTTAGAACCTATTGCCGATGCACTTTCGGTTTCCGTCACAGAGCTGATTTCGGGAAACACGGTCTGTAATTCCAATGTATCCGCAAACATGCTGCGATCACAGTTTTATGTATGTCCGGTGTGTGGAAATGTGATTCACAGTATGGGAGAGGCGGTGATTCATTGCCATGGACTGTTGCTGCAGCCGGCAGAAGCGGAAGAAACGGACGAGGATCATAAGATCTTTGTGGAACGTATCGAGGATGAATATTATGTGCAGATTGAACATGAGATGTCAAAGAAGCATTATATCTCCTTTATTGCGGCGGTCTCTTCTGACAGCATACAGATGGTCAGGCTGTATCCCGAAGGAGAGGCACAGGCACGGTTTAAGATCCGGGGAGTGAAAGAGATTTATTTTTACTGCAATAAAAGCGGGCTGTTTTCAGTTATTCCGGTGAAAGGAATCGATGACAAAGAGAGCGGGTATGACGATACAGAAGAACGTCGGGAGCTTGAGAAAACGGCTAAAATGTTATTTGGTTAAAGCAAGACAGCTATGGAATCAGGAGATTTTGTAGCTGCCTTTTTACATCTTACCTGTAAATTTTGACACTTTACCGGATGAGAGGTAGACAGAGCATGAAAAATCATATATAAGAAAAACAGGAAAATAATCTAAGGAGACCAGCTATGAAAAAATGGTATGCAGAGGAATATAATTTTGAAATTGAAGTTACAGGATTCTTAAGAAGTGATCATACGGAGAATTACTGTAGAAACGGAGAAGAGATAGGGGATAAGTATGTCTGTACCTATGGATGTCCGGTAAATGAGCAGGGGTATGGAATCTGTTCCAAGATGATGCAGCTTCTTTATGGAGATATGCAGGTGGTAAGAAGTGGAGGAGATCTGACACTGGTCGGTGGATCAGAGCCATTGGTAAAAGATTATGTGTGTCCGGATGGGTGTGTCTGTTTTCAAATGAGGGCTGTGAAAACAGGAAATGAAAATTTTTATAAAGGAAAATTCTACGAGTAATCGTGAAAATGAAGATACAGGAGACCAGGAGGTAATCAGGGTGAGGCTCACGGTGGAGCAGATTGAAAAGGAAAAAGAAGAGGAAGTCATTGTGTGCTGCCATGATACAGAGGCAGGATGGGTACAAAACGTCAGGGAAGCAGTGCGGGGGCAGATTCTGGTCTGCGGATATAAGGACAACATATTATACCGTCTGAGGCTTTCGGATATTTATTATTTTGAAGTTGTTGACGGAGCCTCTTTCTTATATACACAGAAGGATGTGTTTACATCCAAAGAAAAATTGTATGAATTTGAGAGCATGAGTGCCAGAAGTGCTTTATTCCGTTGCAGCAAATCGATGATTCTGAATGCAGATAAAATTGATTATGTGCGTCCCTCGGTATCCGGAAGATTTGAGGCCGTATTGTCAAATGGAGAAGTTGTGATTGTGTCACGCAAGTATGTTGTTGAATTAAAAAGATTATTAGGGATGTAGGAGGAGAATATGAAAGACATTGTATTTTGGATGAGAAGATTTTTCATGCTTTATGGAATTATTATGATATGTACATTTTTTATGTGTCTGTTTTTTAATCCTACATCAGAACTGCCGGTGGTGTCTTTCTTTGGAAGAATTATTGTTTTTGCAATTCTCGGCATGGCAACGCTTATTGTTTATTACTCCAAGGAGGAGCTGACCCAGGGAAAATGGTGGCTTCGGACGGTTTTGCATGTTTTGCTTCTGGAAGCGGTTTATCTTCCGATTGCACACCACTGGGAATTCTGGTATGGAAAGCTCGATGCGGTTATTTATGCTTCCTTTATTCTGGCTGCCAAAATACTCTGGCATCTGATTGATTATGGAATCAGTGCAAAAACAGCATCCGAAATCAATGAGAAGATAAGAAAACGCAGAAGAGAGCAGTTGAATCATGCGTGATGATACAAGGATAGAAGAAGTGATTCTATGGAGGTGGAAATAGTGGTAATAGAAACGGAACGTCTTATTTTAAGAGAGATGACAGAAAGTGATTATGTATTCTTATATGAAGGATACAAATGAAGCATCCTGTAAAACGGCAATGTCCTATGGATGCAGGCAGGTTGATGAGTTTAAAGACAGCGAAAATGAAATTACAAAAGTATATGCAATTTCAAGGGAAGAGTGGAGAGATTTATAAAACTGTTGTCAAAGTTTGGATGTTGCATTGCAGCTTTAAACTTTAAAAATCAAAAGGAAAAGGAAGCGGATGGAAAGGTGGAATAAAGCAGGATGGTTTTGCTGATAGATACAACCGGGTTACATAGTGGAAAAGAAATTTTACGGGAACTTGAAAAGGCAGGGAGGATTTGCCGAAGGGTGTCAGTACCGGTGTGGAGAACAGTTTTTGAAAAAGCTTCCCGGTTATCTGGGTTGTAGTTATGGTGGATGCCTGGTGAAAGGTGATAACTTTTCGATCAGACTGTTAAATAAAGAACAGCAGGAAAAAGCAACGAAGCCTTATGAAAGAATGGGAGAGGTTTTTGCGATAGAGCATAATTTTTATGGCAGGGAAGCAAGAGATTTTACCGGAGCGGAGTATTATTCCCTTCCGGAGAGAATTATGGTGGGTATGGCATTCAGAACCATTGTCCGCAGGATATTTAACAGGGCAGCCAAAAGCTGGGGATGTAAGGATAAGCTTGTCAGGGAAAAGGCGTTGGACAGATGCTGCTTAGGGAATTACAACAATACCTATTGGAGCATATCAGGAAAGACTGGGCGGTCAGTCTGGAACTGATCAGCTCGAAGGAAGCGGTTAAATTCTATAAAAAGCATGGCTTTGAGGAAAGACCGTGTGAATGGGATGGACCTGGAATGTTCAAAATGATACGGAACATCGGGACCTGAAAATGAAATCAGATTGGGAGGAACAGAAAACATGACAATACATTATGAAAAATTAAATGCTAGAAATTTTAACACACATTCACTGGACCATTTTGTGAGATACCAGGAGGTAAATGAGTGCTGGCGCAATGTGGATGGACAGTGGAAGCTGATACCGATAGCTTTTAAAGAGGACTGGTCGGTAGAACAGTGTCGGGAGATTGCAGCAGATGTGGCAGCCCATATGGAAAAGGACCAGACCGCAATTGGGGCGTTTGATGAACAGGAACTTGTCGGATTTATTACCGTTTCCCATGAAATTTTCGGAAGTACGGCTAAATATGTGGAACTGGTGTGCTTTGAAGTTTCTAAGCCTTATCGTGGAAAGAAAATAGGAAAAACGCTTTTCTATGAGGCCTGCGAGGAGGCGAAACGGTCAGGAGCAGATAAGCTATATATTTCGGCACACTCTTCCAAGGAGAGCCAGGCAGCATATCAGGCGATTGGCTGCGTTCATGCAAAGGAGATTAACCGGAAGATCGCAGAAAAAGAGCCCTGCGACGTGCAGCTGGAATATGAACTTAATAGGAAATAATTGGAGGGGTATATTATCCGGGAAGCAGCCATATATTAAGACCAATTTAAAAGAAGCAGACCGGCAGATCGCAAGGGATATTGCACATATGCTCGGAAAAGCAGAGCAATGAAATTTACTCTTTACAAACATAGCACATAGGGATATAGTGATTATATTGAATTATAAGTCTTACAAATGGTGTATTCTGAAAGCATTGCTTATACAAAATATCAAAAATTAATCCCTAATAAAAAGTGAATATGGAGCTTGTAAACAAAGAGTAAACCCGCTATA
>USDI01000206.1 GCA_900553305.1 uncultured Lachnospiraceae bacterium | reverse complement strand
ATACCGAACTTCAGGATCTCTTGTTAAACGTCCCATAAGGATTACTTTATTCATACCTGCCTCTACTTTCCGGCATAGTGGTCATCTTATGCCTCGTCCTGTCTTACGCATAAAAATCTGATAACATTGTCCATAATGCGAACACGGTTTTCGATTTCGATCGGCGCAGTAGGCTCAGCGTCAAACTGGATGAAGTAGTAGTAAGCTTCTTTCATCTTCTGAACTTCATAAGCCAGTCTCTTCTTGCCCCAGTCGTCAACGTTTGTGATGGTTCCACCGAATCTTTCGATCAGGGCCTTGCACTTGTCAACTACTGCTGCTCTTTCCTCGTCTTCGATTTTCGCACTAACAACAACGGCTAATTCATACTTGTTCATGCTAGTTACCTCCTTTTGGTCTCTGGCCCCTGTCCTGAAACAGGAGCAAGGATTTGTATGTCTTTTTACATACCACGGATACTCATAATATCATGTATTCCATAAAACTTCAAGCATTTTCTTGTTTTTTCTATATTTTTGTGCAATTTCGTTTAAATATGTTTTGTATAATAACTTCTGTGTCTTTTATATCACTTTACAATCAGCTATAAATCACTATATAATATAGAAGAAAATATGAACCAGATCAATCAAAAGAAAATCCACGGAAAGGTACAGAAAGACATGCAGTTACAGAAAGTTATTTCACCCGGAAAATATTTCTATCACTATACTACCCGTGAAAACGCATAACAGATTATAAAAGAGCACACCGTACGATGCTTTCAGGATCGCTTTACCTTTTTTACTGCCTCACGTGAAGATGCAGTAAAAGTCTGTCACAATGTACTGAAAGAAGGAGCTCTTTATATTGACCATGACCTGACCTTAAAGAGACGGGCTCTGGTTGATTTTAATGATTATGTCATTTTGAGAATTCCATGTCCTGATAATACCGAATTTTATCATCTGCAGATGGACCATTCCGCTGACAGCTTCTGTGCCTATGATTATTCCCTGATGCACAAAGGAGAACTCCACTTTAAAAAATGTAAATTATTCTCTCTGGATTCTGCTACCTGTATAACCAGAATTCCGGCTTGCAGAAAAACCTTTAACAGAGCTGCTGCAATTGCAGGTGTTGCCCTGCTTCTCGGCACTTTATGGACTTCTTCTGTTTACGCTGCCGGAAACCGCTGGCTGGATTCAGGTAATTATGATACCACATGGTGGGAAAATGGTGCCAAAACAAGTTACGAAATCAGCACCGCCAGCCAGCTTGCCGGATTATCCTATCTTGTAAATATTGGTATTGATGGTAAAGGTCAAAATATGTCCGGTAAAACTTTCATTTTGAAGGAAGATATCGATCTAAGTTCTATGGAATGGACAATGCTCTCTGAAGCTTTTAAAGGAACTATTGAAGGCGCACACAAAATTATACCTATCAGGGAATACGCTATACCGTAACGATTCCTGCCGGTACCAATGCATCAGAACTTCTGGATGCCAATGGTTATTGTGGATTTCGTTATCTGGACTCCCTGTTTCATGGTTCAATCCTTACAGAGTAAATAAAATATCGTTTCATAAAAATATCCGGGAATTTCTATCGAATTCCCCGGATATTTTTTTCTGCCTGACTTCGTGCAATCATAATCTGATGTCCACACCCCATGCATTTTAATCGAAAATCTGCTCCTATTCTCAGCACCTCCCACTCATAACTCCCGCATGGATGTGCTTTTTTCATTTTTATAATATTTCCCACCTGAATGTCCATACTGTTTTCTCCTACTATATCTGAAATATCAGATCCTTGCATACACCGACAAATTCCCGCAGCATATTATTGGGAAACAGAAACCAGTATCCACGTGCTGCAAGCCCGGATACCTTCTGATAGCCCTCCCGTTTGGCAATTCCGACTGCCCGGAATACATGAAAATTGTTGGTTACAATCAGAACCTCATCCTTTTCCTTATCAAAATATTGCGCGGAATAATCGAGATTCTGTACCGTGTTTACGGATTGATCCTCCAGAAAGATTCTGTCTGCTTCCAGTCCTTGCGTAACAAGGTAATCGTACATTCCCTGTGCCTCGCTGATATGCTCATCTGAGCCTTGTCCACCGGATACAACCACCTGACATTCCGGATGATCTGTTAAATAAGCAAGTGCCGCGTCCAACCGGTACTGCAAAACCGTAGATGGGCCATCGGGCTTCATCTGCGCTCCGAGAACCACCAGATACTTTGCCTGACCCGAACCTGACATCCCGAAGCCACTCAGGATAAATCCTTCCACAACCAGAAAGAAAATTACTCCAATCGTTACCACGCACCAGAAAATTCTACGCACCAGTAATGGTACATGCTCCTGCCAGATTCCCCGTTTCATGCAAAAAGACAGTCCCAGTGCCATAACTCCCAAAACCAGCCATACAAAGAAGAAGTTCGTTCCATGTCCGACAAACAATGCAATACACAGAAAATAAATCACACAGATCCATCCAATTACTGCCAAAAAAATGCTCATTTTCCCTTTCCCTATCCTTACAACTGTGAAAAAATTTCCCCGATTGCTCCCTGAACCACCAGATCTGCAATTCCATCACGTGCAGTTGCCGTCTTATTAATCAGAATCAGCTTGCTGCCCTGATAATAGTCAATGAGACCTGCCGCCGGATATACAACAAGCGAAGTTCCTCCCACAATTAATACATCTGCTTCCTTAATATAATGAACCGCTTCCTGCAGCGTATTCTGATCAAGTCCTTCTTCATAAAGAACCACATCCGGCTTCACTCTGCCGCCACATGCATCACATTTCGGAATCCCCTCTGCGTGCAGCATATACTCTGCATCAAAAAATTTTCCACACTTTTCGCAATAATTCCGAAGTACACTTCCATGAAGCTCTAATACCTTCTTTGAACCGGCTTTCTGATGAAGTCCGTCGATATTCTGGGTAATGACTGCTTTCAGTTTCCCCTGCTGTTCCCACTCTGCAAGCTTCCTGTGTGCCGCATTTGGCTCGGCCGTGAGACAAAGCATTTTATCCTTATAAAAACGGAAGAACTCCTCCGGCTTCTGCCGGTAAAAGGTATGGCTCAAAATGGTTTCCGGTGGATAATCATACTTCTGATGATATAATCCATTCACACTCCGGAAGTCCGGAATTCCACTCTCCGTAGACACTCCGGCTCCACCGAAAAATACAATATTATTGCTGTTATTAATAATCTCACGCAGCTGTTCTATGGCGTTCATACTCTTTCTCCTTCCTTCACAAGTGTTTATCATATTTTAAGTTTTACATATTCATTTAATTCACATCCATAGCATCATCATATCATCTAAGATTGTACATTTCAAACCAATTCTCTATGCTTAATAATTATTAAATCATAAAAAAACCTGAAGCACTGATGTCTCAATGTTTCAAGCTTTTCTTAGAGGCGTGAGCCGGATTTGAACCGGCGATGACGGTGTTGCAGACCGGGGCCTTACCACTTGGCTATCACGCCATACCATATAAATTTAAAAATTACAGATTACTATATCTTATGCATGCTAATCTGTAAAAATGACTCCGACGGGAATCGAACCCGTGTTACCGCCGTGAAAGGGCGATGTCTTAACCGCTTGACCACGGAGCCTTATTCTTTTCCTTTTCCTGATATGGAAAAACTCCCCGAGTAGGGCTCGAACCTACAACAACTCGGTTAACAGCCGAGTGCTCTACCATTGAGCTATCGAGGATTATTTAAAGGTTTATACCTTCAAAACCGATACCGAATCCAAGACTTCCTGCTTCTTAGTTAAGCTTCCGGTCGATTAGTACTTATCAGCTGAGCACATTACTGTGCTTACACCTTAAGCCTATCTACCTCGTCGTCTTCAAGGGACCTTCGCTTGCGCTCGGATATCTCATCTTGAGGGGGGCTTCACGCTTAGATGCCTTCAGCGTTTATCCCTTCCGGACTTGGCTACTCTGCCATGGATTTGGTATCCAACAGATACACCAGCGGTCCGTCCATCCCGGTCCTCTCGTACTAAGGACAGCTCCTCTCAAATATCCTACGCCCACGCCGGATAGGGACCGAACTGTCTCACGACGTTCTGAACCCAGCTCGCGTACCGCTTTAATGGGCGAACAGCCCAACCCTTGGGACCTACTACAGCCCCAGGATGC
>USDI01000205.1 GCA_900553305.1 uncultured Lachnospiraceae bacterium | reverse complement strand
GCATAGGGGATATCCTTGTCAATAAATGTTGATGGTGTTAAATCTTCTCAATTTTACAATTCTCCTGCGGCATATGCCGCAGGAGAATATGTGGTTTTCACTTTTTAGTAGTTCTTCAACCGTATAACGTTAGTAAACCGAATAATTAATCTCTCATACCTGCATGCTCTCGCTTTTCAAGGTCGTAGGGTACACAAGCGATCAAGGGATCGTCGTGATGACGACCTTGGCAGAAGAATGAGATATTTAATTTGCTGAAGGAGCATCGTTAGTAACTTTCCACATTTTCGCAGTACTATCATACTCCAACTTAATTGTTACTGCTGAAGCCTTAAACGCTGTTGATGTGTATTTATATGTTTTAGTAACATCTATGGAACCTGCCGTAGTAAGTGCTGTCTTTAAATCATCAGAAATTGTAATAGCTCCTGTGGTATCTGAGACCACTGTATACGTTCCTGAGGTATTAAGTGATACATCAACGTCAGAAGCTAAAACTGACATTGCGCTTTCAAAATTAGCTGCTGTGGATGCATCTGCTGAAACTCTAGACTTCTCAACATACTTTAAGTACTGGGGAGCAAGAACCACAACGAGTACTGCCATAATGGCAACAACGATGATTAACTCAACAAGTGAAAAACCTTTGTCATTCATTTTTTCCTTCTTCATAAAAAATTCTCCTTTGGTTGTTATTTTTTTATCTAAAAAATGGCTGTCCCTACGATGCAGTCATTTTTTATTCAATTTGTATATTTTATCGGCACGTTTGTTGAAATATTTACATATTTTTCACATTTCTCTCACTTATAACACCAGCACGGAGCCCCCATTCATAAGGCACGGTTGCTTCGCAACCTCCCGCCGTTTCACGGCTCAGCCTTATTTCATCTTGTGGGCGCTTCGCGCATGGAATTTTCCCAACACCGGGATTTGTGTGCAAGCACCCAATCCGGTGTTGAAAAATTCCATGACTAAGCTGGTATCAGAGGTTATCCAATGCCGCATACATGTTGACCATAGGAAGCATGACGGCGGCAAGAAGGATGCCGACAATGCCGGCGAGGATGATAATGATCATCGGTTCCATGGCGGCCATTAAGGACTGGACAGCCATTTCCACTTCTTCCTCGTAATAGTCTGCCAGCTTATTCAGCATTTCTTCTGTGGATCCGGCTTCTTCACCGATTCTCACCATATGGTATACCATCGGCGGGAAGAGTCCACAGGTCTGTAACGGCTGGGATAATGGGACACCGACCAGCAGCTGTTCAAGTGCATCCTTTAAGGCTTCTTTATACCAGATATTTCCCATGGTATCAGCTACAATATCTACTGCTTCCGTGAGCGGAACACCTGCGGTAAGCAGGGTGCTTAAGGTACGTGCCATCTGGGAAGAGGCACTCTTTGTTACGAGATTTCTCGTCATCGGAATCTTCAAGGCAAGCTTTCCCAAAACATGCTTGCCGGATAAGGTCTTTTTCCACATACTGAACGCCACGGCAATCGCAATCACCACCGGGACAATAATAAACCAGTAATTTTTAATAAAGTTGCTGAGTCCCACAACGGCAAGTGTGATTGCAGGAAGCTCTGCGTCCAGTTCTTCGAACATGTCTGTATATCTTGGAATAACGAATACCAGCATGACTACAACAACACCTACGGCTACGCAGGCAACCACAATCGGATAGATCATGGCTTTCTTTATCAGTGCCTGTGTCTTTGCGGATTTTTCGAACTGGATTGCCATACGTTCCATGGAAATTTCCAGACTACCGGATGCTTCACCGGCTCTTGCCATCTGGACTAAAAGCTCCGGAAATGCCTTCGGATGCTTTGCCATGGAATCTGCAAAGCTTTCACCCTTTTCCACATCGGCACGGACGGCCATGAGGGATTTCTGTAAAAGCTTATTTTCCGTCTGCTCTGCTAACATATTCAGAGCTTCAATAATACTGACACCGGCACGGACGATACTTGCAAACTGCCGGCAGAATACGGCAAGGTCTCTGGCTGCCGGCTTCTTGTCAAAGCTGAAGCTGATGTCCCGTGTTAAGGTGTTCTGCTGCTTGACCTCCAAAACGATGAGTCCCTGCTGTTTCAGTTCTCTCGTTAAGGCTTCCTGTGTGTCGGCATCCTTGCTGCCTTTGATTTCTTTTCCGGTTTTGTCTATCGCCACATAGCCCCAATTGGCCATTGTCGTTCCTCCCATTCTACAAGTCAAAAGATACTCTCATCATTTCCTGTACGGATGTTGTACCTTCCAAAACAAGTTCGGTCGCACTCATACGCAGGGTATGCATGCCGTCCTTCAGTGCCTGTCCTTTGATATCCTCCACTTCTCCGCCTTTACTGATGATGTGCTTCAACTGCGGAGTTACTTCCATAATTTCATATACACCGATTCGACCACGGAAGCCTGTGCCGTCACATTTCGGGCAGCCGCACGGCTCATAGATGGTCAGGTCTTCGCCCGGTTTGCGCATCAGCATTTCAAGATCTTCGGCATCGGCTTTCTTTGCCCTCTTGCAATCGGGACAAAGGCGGCGCACCAGACGCTGTGCGATAACGCCGACCGTAGAGTCTGCAATCAGGTATGGCTCAATTCCCATATCCACCAGACGGGTAATCGTGCTGGCTGCGGAGTTCGTATGCAGTGTGGACACTACAAGGTGTCCGGTGATGGATGCCTGTACAGCAATGGATGCAGTCTCCTGATCACGGATTTCTCCGATCATAATAATGTCCGGATCCTGTCTCAGAATGGAACGCAGCGCCGAGGCAAAGGTCAGATCTGCTTTATTATTGACCTGTACCTGATTAATTCCGTCAATATTTGCTTCCACCGGATCTTCTACGGTGATAATGTTTACATCCTCTTTATTTAACTCACTAAGCGCAGTATAAAGCGTTGTGGACTTACCACTACCGGTAGGTCCTGTAACAAGCAGAATACCATGCGGATTTTTCAAAATATGGTCAAACTTCTGCAGATCATGCGGTTTCAAGCCCAACTGGCTCTTTTCCCTCGACAAAGCATTCTTGGAGGTAAGACGCATAACAATCTTCTCACCATATACCGTAGGCAGAATGGATACACGGATATCAAATTCGCGCCGGTCCACCACCTGCGTGATTCGGCCGTCCTGTGGTTTACGCTTCTCGGAAATATCCATGCCGCCGATGATCTTGATACGTGCAACCAGTGCCGGTAAAAGGCTGATGTTGTAGGTGGCTTTCTCATACAGTGCACCATCGATACGGTAACGCACCCGCACCTGCTTCTCCATCGGTTCGATATGAATATCGGACGCTCTCTGACGCACAGCCTGTTCGATCATCGTTTTTACTAACTGTACGATCGGGGAGTTGTTGATATCGTCGCTGTAGATATCCTCCTGCTCCACCATCTGGTTGGTCTTCTCTTTCACGTACTCTTCGAGTGCGGAATTTACTTCCGCCTGCCCGTAATACCGGTCCAGTGCCAGCATGATGTCACGTGATGTTGCAACAACCGGCTCCACCTGCAGGTTCGTGATGATATTGATATCGTCCATGGCAGCCATATTCATGGGATCTGACATTGCCACGCGCAGAACATTCATTCCCGTCCTTGAGTATTCAAACGGGAGCATCTTATGCTTCTTTAAAATATTCGGCGGCACAAGCTTGAGGATTTCTTCATCAATGGAGACATCCTGCAGGTCAACCATTTCATAGCCCAGCTGGCTGCTCAATGCTTTCGCAATATTCTCTTCTGTGGTAATTCCTTCGTCAACGAGGGTTTCTCCCAGCTTACGGCCGGAGCCTTTCTGCAACTCAAGGCCCTTTTGTAACTGTTCAGCCGTAATAACGCCACTGTTCACCAGTACGTCACCCAGACGAAGCTTTTTTCTGTTAAAATCCATAGCGTATTCGTTCCCAGAGTAAATTTATGATTCCCATATTCCATCCAGCTGCACATGCCAGCCTTCGGAGGTCTGTTTCATTTAAGAATGTGTGACAAATTTACTATTGCCTACGCACAATATTTTACACTTATCGACATGAGATTGCAACCCAAAACGGGCAGATATCTAAAGAAAAATAGGAAATTGGTATCACTTTCCAGTTAATTGATTTTTTCTGCTTGAAGTGCTTTCATATATTCAGCCTTGGTATACCCCATATCCATAATCTCTTCC
>USDI01000204.1 GCA_900553305.1 uncultured Lachnospiraceae bacterium | reverse complement strand
CAAACTGTGAAACAGCGGTTTTACGAATGGGGTTCTGAATAGTTACGGAATTTATAATATATAACCAAGGAAGCTCGATTATGATTAACAATTCCGAAGACGTACAAAAACAGACCGACCAGCGCATACGCTTTTCCGGGGAAACCGAATATCCGGTTCACGTTACCTATGTAGACCTGAATCGTTCCTATATGAACCGGATTGGCTGGAACTGGCATCCGGAAATTGAAGTTTTTCTGGTCGAAGAAGGATCTGCCATTATTTATTATGATGACAGTCAGATTCCTTTGGAAGTGGGACAGGGCGTTATTATCAATCAGAATGTCATGCATTCCATTCTTTCTGTTTCTCCATCCCAGAGCTGCAAACTGTTTTCCTATGCCTTTCACCCATCCTTCCTGTTCGGTTATGGGGATACTCTGTTCACCAGTAAATATGTAACCCCTCTGCTTCATCATGCAGGCCTTCGGGTGCTTCATCTGGATTCTTCTGATGAAGGACTTGCCCATATTCTGTCCCTTTCTTACCAAATCGTCCAATTAAATAAGGATCAGGAATGGGGCTATGAACTGGCAACCAAATCCTGTATCTGCGAGCTTTGGTGTGAACTGCTGAAAAAGTTTCCTTTCACTCCAAAGGAAACCGGGCATACGGCAGTTCTTACCTCCGATGAAATCCGCACCAAGGAAATTATGAAATACATCGAAACTCATTATGCAGACCGGATCACACTGGATGATCTCGCTTCCCAGGTGCACATCAGCAAAAGTGAGTGCTGCCGCTGTGTCAAACGCTGTCTGCATATGACTCCGGTAGAATACCTGATGAAATACCGCATTTATATGGCAGCCTTCCTGATCCAGAATAACGACCAGGCAGCCGCTTCCATTTCCAACCTGGCTTTTCAGGTCGGCTTTAACAATGCCAGCTATTTCAATAAAGTGTTCCGGCAGTATTTACAGTGTACCCCCGGAGAATTTCGAAAAAAGATCCGGCAGAATCCGGATTTCCAGCCTTTTTCTGCCGATTTTTTCCCAAAAAATCTCTCTTGATTATCTACAACAGAGCTCCCCGGTCTGCTCATCTGCCCTTTGGTAGCAGGCTGCAATCCTCTGTTGTAACAAAGCCAGCTTCTGTATTTTCTTTCCCAGACTCTCTACCTCGGAAGCTACCTGAATTAACTGCAATGTCACCAGATTTCTTCCCTGCATATAAAAGGGCATTTCCTTTTCATAGCTCCGGATCCGTTCTCCCAACCTTAACGTCTCTTCTGCTGCCACAGATAATCTCTCACTATTTGAAGCAAGCGATACATAATCCACCTCCATACAGATTCTGTCAGGTATTTCTTCGGTATAAGAATCCTTCCACAATGTCTTTCCAAGGAAGTTAAGTCCCCCTGCGGTTTTGGTCGTTGCATCCGTGATTGCCGGGATTCCTGCAAATAAAAAGTGTTTTACATCCGCTAAGGTTGTTTTCTCACCATTCAGGCCATGCGAATCGCCACCCGCTGCTTCAATTCCCTGCATCACAACATTGGCTGCTCCTGCCCGTTCCTCCTCCGGCAGCTTCATAATCTCTTTGGAAAGCTCTGATGCATACTTTCCAAGGGAACCCTGCTTTAAGACCTCTTCATTCCTTCTTCCGGAAAATTTTGTCACCCATTTTCCGGTTGTCTGGTCCGGCACAAGAGAAGCAAACATGTAGGTAATATCATGGTATCCGGCAAAGTTTCCTTTCTGTACCGGAGTCCTGATATATGTCACATGATCCTCCGGAATGATCTGGTTTCCAAGCGGACTCACATAATCATTTTCTCCATGAATTCCATATAACTTCTGTATTCTGCCCTGATATTCCGCTTCACTGTATTTATGCCGGAACCGTGCATCTGCCTTTTCGGACATTCCCTGTCCATCCACGGAATAACAGCGGTCAATCAGATCTCCAAACTCCGTTTCCATAGTAACAAACTGTGCTTTATTTCCACCTTTGGAATGCCCGGTTACAATTACTCTTTGACTTTCTGTAAGCTGCGCTTTTCTTGCCACGGTGTCAAAATAGTCAACCGCCCGCTGCTGTTGCGTAGTGACTTCTCTGGTCATGCCCAGTCCGTTATCCGGCCATTCGCCATCTCCTGTCCCCCGATAGGCAACAAATACCCTGTCATTCTTCTCATCCAGAAAGGTACACGCCTTGGTTCCCTGGTCAAACCCGAGTGTACTGCTTGCATAACAGACCTTAAGACTGCCAATCTGCTCATCCTTCACAGCCTGCTTCAGAATCTGATATTCATTCTGGTAGATGCCTCCCGCTCCGTATTCTGGGACACCGGAAAGCTTCTCGATCACCGCTTTTAATTCCACCGGTTCCTTAGAAGTTTCCTGATATCCCAGATACATATAGGTATCCAGAATCATACTGATCTCTTCTTCTGTATACTTTCCACCCATGCTCTGCTCCTAGTTAATGATATTGGATTCCAGACTGCTTCCCTGTTCCATGTTCCCACTTTCTGCTCTCTGATAATGACCTGCCATTTCCGTCAGATCCTGCGAATGCTCCGCAATCATCCGGTAAAGCTTATCCATATCCGTCTGCAGGGTTTTAAAACGCGATGAAAATGTCCCGGACGCTTCTCCCTGCCAGATTCCCTGCAGCGAATCTACCAGGGTCATCATTTCCCCTGTCAGATTTTTTACCTGTGTTCCTGTTGTCGCAAATGTACCGGATGATTGAATCAGTTTTTCCGGTGTAACCTTTAAAATACCTTCCATATGCTGTATCCTCCCATTTTTATTTCATTCTAATAACTACGTGACGATGCAATTTCTGCATTTCTTGCTTCCGCCTCTTCATATCTGGCGGCAATTTCAAGCATGACCTCAACATATCGTTCAATCAGTTTCTCAAAGAGAAACATCTGCTCCTTATCCCTTGCAAACGCATGGTGAAAAGCTTCCTTTGCCTGTCCTTCCCACATGCTGCACAATTCCTGCTCCTGGGAATCCAGTTCATTGCACTTTGCCCGGAACTGTCCGTTTAGCCCCCGTAAGTTTTCTGCCTTATTTCTTAATTCTCTTGAAGTAACCTGAAAAAATGCCATAATATCCCTCCCTAGTATGTTCTTAGATTTCCAATTGTTTCATTACATTTCTCGGCACAATACATGGCTTTTGCGTAACCCTCTACCACACGTGCCACCTTTTTTAATTCATCCGCTTCGCCGGATAACCTGGTACATAGCTTCACCTCCCTTTCCATGAAAAGATCTGCACTTTCTCCCATCCAGCACGTCTTCGTATCTACAAGGATCTGGCACATCTTTTCATCTGCCAATAACCGGATCTGGTCTGCGGTTGCCTGCATCTGATCCGCCAATCCCTGCAGCTGGTTAAACTGAACCTCAATCCACTCCTGCAGCATCCACATTTCCCCTTTCTGCCTGTTCGTAATATTCCGCAATCTGAAAAAGGCGCTCCGCAAACCACTTCGTTCTTTCAAACGGCCGCCCCGCCGCCTCCAGTTCCTCTTTTGCAATTACACAAAGTCGTTCCATTCCCTTCGTCTCAAATTTCATGGCAAGCGCCGTAAACCGTTCCACCGTTTCCTGATACTGTGCAAGAGCCTGCTCACATTCTTTACTGAGTGCCGCAGCTTCTTCCCGCAGATATTCCGGGCGGACCTTCACCATTCCCTCCATACCTCTACCCTTCCTGTGCATACGCAATATTGTTTTGTTCCACAGTTGCAAGTAATACTCCCATCTGCTCTGCTCTGTCCAGAATTTCCTGCATGACTACCACATGTTCCATATCCATCCGAAGCCATTCTCTAAAGGTATCGGACCAGGTTGTTGCGGCTTCTCCCTCCCAGTGCTCCTGAAGCATGGCTGCCCTTTCTTCCATCCACTTAAGAGAATCCTTCACCTTCATCGCCTGCTGCCGCATTTCTATAATCTCCTTTTTCAACATACTGCTGTTCATCATTATATGTCCATTCACGGTATCCTCATCCCTTCTATCCAGATTTCCTATGCAGATTATCCATTTAAAATCGCATTTGAAAATTGTATTCCCAAATGGCTTCTTCCTCAGATCAAAACAAAGGGTTCTCCGGCGAGCACACCCTGACAAATTAGATTCTGTTCCGGATCCATCACTCGTCCAAGATCAAGTGCATACAGATAATAGTCTTTTT
>USDI01000203.1 GCA_900553305.1 uncultured Lachnospiraceae bacterium | reverse complement strand
CCGCCGTACTTCGGTACGACAAGTTTGTCCGGAGTTCCGTGATATAAAGTGATTTTTCCCATTTCTTCCGTGCAACCATCCTTTCTCCATAACCAAGAATAGGTCCAACAATACAACCTATATTGTACCACATTATGAGCAGACTGTGCGAACGGATTCCTATGCTTTCAAATTTGTCTTTAAATGCACTTTGAAGTTGCGCGATGTGAAAAAATAGCACATATCGATTGGTTGCAGTTTATTGAGGGAAACACTATATTAATTATACAGCGTACGCAAGAAAATAACAGAACAATTATCAAAACAAAAACCGGTAAAATCAATGATTCAGAATTTATTATAGGAGGAAATTTTTATGAGTTTCGGAAAGAATTTACAATTTTTAAGACATCTGAGAGAAAATATGACACAGGAGGATTTAGCTGAAAAAATGAATATCAGCCGTCAGACCATATCCAAATGGGAACTGGATGCAGCCCAGCCCGAAATGGATAAGGCGATAGAGCTTTGCCGACTTTTCAACTGTTCACTGGACAATCTGTTCCGTGATGATATGGTCATTTGTAACGAAGCATATACCAATTTGCGTGTTGAAACCGTGCCCGCTTTTCGCTATATAAAATATGCGGTTATAAGCTCCGACCCGGAAGGAGACGCCATTGACCGAGTATTTTCCATTGCCCGTAATTGTGGCGTTGAGAACCCTCGTGTCATTGGCTGGGATTTTCCTAAACTGTCACAGGAGCAGATCAATGTTTTCAATATGCATGGGTATGAGGCTGCATGGGTGCTTCCCGATGGCGTTGTCCCTCCTGATATTGAAATACATGAGCAAGCAGACCACAAGTATGCAGCAATCCATATAGAAAAGCCTTTTGAGAACCCCTTTGTTACCATTCCTAATGCCTATAAAACCCTTATGGAATATATGAGCGTGAACAATCTGGAACATACGGAAAAGGATGTTATTCCCTGCTTTGAAACAGATGGAGAAAGCATGGATGTTTATATTGCCTGCCGGTAAACGCATTTCAATCCATTCCCACAGTCCGTTCCTATTGTGATATAATGGGTTCATCATTTTGGTAACGAAAGGACACTTTTATGGAAATTGAACGCAAATTTTTAATCAAGCACCTCCCGGAAAACCTCTCGGACTACGAATGTCTTCACATTGAGCAGGCCTACCTCTGTACCTCCCCGGTGATCCGCATCCGCAGGCAGGATGAAGAATATTACCTCACCTATAAGGGAACCGGACTCCTTGCGCGGGAAGAATACAACCTGCCTTTATCCAAAGAAGGTTACGAGCATCTTCGTCCAAAGGCCGATGGCAACATTATTTCCAAAAAACGGTATCTGATCCCAATCACAGATACCGCCTTAAAGGTCGAACTTGATGTATTTGATGCGCCTTTTGCACCATTAATTATTGCCGAAGTGGAATTCCCGGATGTGGAAACTGCCAATGCGTTCACTCCGCTTGACTGGTTTCAGGAGGATGTTACGAACAATCCCGAATATCACAACTCCAACCTGTCAAAACGTATTTTCCAGCCCTGAACCTGTATAACTATTCAGAACCACATATCTAAAACTGTTGCAGATGCAGCGTAGTTTATCACTTATAATCCCCCGGTGGAGCGGTCGATTCCCTGATCACCAGCTCTGCCGGGAAAATCAGATGTTCATGCGATCCTCCTTCTTCTAAGATTTGCAGAAGCAGGCGGACCGTTTTATCTGCCATGGCTTCTACCGGCTGCCGCATCGTGGACAGCTTCGGAATATAATATTCCCCGAGTGGAATCCCATCAAAACCGGCAACCGACACATCCTCCGGAATCCGTTTTCCGGCCTCATGCAATGCCCGGCAGGCTCCGATCGCCAGGGTATCTGCAATCGCATACACCGCCGTAAACGGCTCGCCGGACTGTAACAGTTCTTTCGTCATCCGATAACCATTTTCCATCGAATACGGATCGACATCATCCGTTATTTTCAAGATCAGCTTCGGATTTACCGCAATTCCCTGTTCCTTCAACGCATCCTGATAGCCTAAGAGACGAAGCTTCCCAACCGATTCACCCTCTGCATTTTCTGTAATCAGGGCGATCTGCTTATGCCCGAGTTCCAAAAGATACTCTGCCATCCGGCAGCTTTCTGCCCGGTCATCCACCGCAATATTGGAATAATTCTTTTTCACACTCTCCTCTTCCACTGTCCCGATCGTACTGAATACAAAAGGGACATTCAGCATCCTGAGTTTTTTCGCATCATGCTGGTAATTGCCCCCCAGAAAGATAATCCCGCGCAGACGCTTTTCCTTAATCAGGTTCAATGCCACATCCAGCTCATCCTCATAGCTTTCCACATGCTGCATCACCATGGTAAAGTGTTTTTCGTGAATCTGCTCTTCAATAATCTGGATCACCGAACTAAAAAACGGATTCGTAATGCCTTTAATCAATACTGCGATGCAGTTGGCTTCTGTCCGTTTCAGATTCCGTGCACTGTTATTCGGGACAAAGCCGGTTTCCCGGATGACCGCCAGCACCTTTTCCCGGGTTTCCGGATTGATATTAGGATGGTTATTGATGGCGCGGGATACCGTACTCGGTCCTACCCCGCATTTTCTGGCAATATCCTTGATTGTCATTTCTCCCATCTTCCATCCCCCTTTCTTCCTTTTTGTAACTCTTTTTCTCTTTCTGTATTTCTCTTTGACTTTTTATATCTTTCTCTGGCTTTTTCCGGCTTTCTTCCACAGCCTTCTCTTTTCCTTCCCATCTTATCAGGTATAGGGCTGTCTGAATCTAAATCTTTACCTTTTCCTCTACAATCTATATCTGATATCCATTTTCATATTTATTTCTCTTTCACACGCCCGTAGAGTTTACATAACTCAAGAATCTCTTCTGCCAGTTCCGGTGAAAGCTGTTCTGCGCTCATCCGCCACTTCCAGTTATCTCCCAGTGTAGACGGCGTATTGATTCTGGCTTCGCTGCCAAGCTCCAGATAATCCTGCATCGGAATAATCGCCGTATCGGATACACTTGCAATCGCTGCCCGGATAAACTCCCAGGTCACCTTCTTATTCCCTTTGATGTTCAGGTACTTCTTTGCAAAGCGGCGGTCCCGTGCCGGAATCGTATGATACCAGTTGAGTGTTGTATCATTGTCATGTGTTCCGGTATAAACCACACTGTTTGCCGTGTAGTTGTGCGGCAGATAATCGCTCTCTTCCCTCGAATCAAACGCAAACTGCAGAATCTTCATTCCCGGGTAACCGGTCTTTTTCACAAGACGGATAACCGACGGCGTTAAGAAGCCAAGATCCTCTGCGATGACCGGCTTGTTTCCGATCTGCTCCTTCATCGTCTTAAATAACGCATAGCCGGGGCCCTTCTCCCACTTGCCAAACTCTGCGGTCGGATCGCCGTAGGGAATGCTGTAATATTCATCAAAACCGCGGAAATGATCGATACGCACCACATCATATAATTTATAGCAATAGCCGATTCGTTTCATCCACCATGCAAAGCCGGTCTGTGCATGATAATCCCAACGGTACAACGGATTTCCCCAAAGCTGGCCCGTTGCCGAAAACGCATCCGGCGGACATCCCGCTACCGCTACCGGCTCGCCCTTTTCATTCAACTGGAAAAGCTCCGGATTCGCCCAGGTATCCGCACTGTCGAAAGCAACATAGATCGGAATATCTCCCACGATCAGAACGCCCTTCTCATTCGCATACTTCTTAAGACGGAGCCACTGCGTTGCGAAAAGATACTGCTGGAACTCATAAAACAGGATCTCTTCCTTAAGTTTCTCACGGTATTTCTTCATGGCTTTCGCATCACGGATCCGGATATCCTCCTCCCAGCTTAACCAGTTCACTCCCTTAAAATGATCCTTGACCGCCATATACATCGCATAATCGGCAAGCCAGTATTCATTTTCCTTCACAAAGTTCTGGAACTCTGCATCTTCTTCGATTTTGCTGTTCAAAAAAGCTTTCTTTAAGAGACGGAACCGGGAAAGATAGATCTTCTCATAATCTACATAACCATCGGTATCTCCCCAATCGTAGCTTTCGCAGTCCTTCTTCGTGATCCATCCCTTCTCAATCAGCTCCTCCGGATCAATGTAATACGGATTTCCTGCAAAGGTGGAAAAGGACTGATACGGGGAATCCCCATATCCGGTCGGTCCTAACGGCAGGATCTGCCAATAGGTCTGTCCGGCTGCTGAATATCAGATGTCTGTCCTGCAGAAATGCTGA
>USDI01000202.1 GCA_900553305.1 uncultured Lachnospiraceae bacterium | reverse complement strand
TGTTTTTATATTTTGAAGGATTGCTGAGAATCATGAAAAAGATTCGAAGTGATTTTGTGTAAAGACGGGTTTACAGTGAAAGGAATAACAAATCGTATGATGCAAAACATCTTAATTCTGAGCTGCGGTACAAGAGACCTTCTTGTCCGTTACTTTAAAAAAGCAGATTTTGAGAGGGTGATTGGTGCAGATTGCAGTGAATTGGCACCGGCACTTTATGAAGCGGATAAATATTATCTGATTCCGAGAATGAAGGAAGAGGGTTACTTTGATGCGATTCTGGAGATCTGCCGTAAGGAAGGGATTACGGCAATTCTTCCGCTGCAGGAGGATGAATTAAATCTGATTTCGGAAAACCGGGAACTGTTTGAACGGGAGGGAATCCGGACGATTGTCTCACCGGTAGAAACCTTGCAGATCTGCAGAGATAAATATCGTTTCTTTGAACATATGACAGAGCATAAGATTCCAGTGCTGAACTCTTATATTGATCTTGCAGAATTTGAAAAGGCATATGAAGCAGGGAAGATTGGGTTTCCGGTATTTGTAAAGCCTGTCCGGGGAGCCGGAAGTGTTGGCGTGATGAAGGTTTCCTGCATGGAACTTTTGAAGGCGTTGTTTGAGTATAGTGAAGAGCCTTTGCTGATTCAGGAATTCTGTAATGGCAGAGAATTTGGAATTGATGTGTATGTGGATCTTGTAAGTGGTGAAGTGGTGGACATTTTTGCAAAAGAAAAGCTCCGGATGCGTGCGGGAGAAACGGAGAAGTCCATTACCTGCAATGATCCGGCTTTGAAGGAGTTTGTTTATCGTGCAGCTTCTACTCTGAAATTGTCCGGTCCGATTGATATGGATGTTTTTGAGAAAGATGGAACATTCTATCTGTCGGAGATCAATCCGAGATTTGGTGGAGGATTCCCTCATGCGTATGCCTGTGGTGTGGATACACCTTCTTATATTTTAAGGAATCTGGAAGGAAAGCCAAACGAAAGTCATTTGCAGGAGGAACGGGAAGAAATCTATGTCTTAAAGTATTCTGATATTCTGTGTATTGATTGTTGAGCGTTTATGGAATAAGAGGTTATACGGCTGATAGTATTGGAAAAGATAATCAGAAATGGGACTTGAGCAGCGTAATCAACGCATCTGCAATACGGGCAGCTCCATTTCCATCCACAAGCTGCTGCATCCTTTTGGAAACATTCTGGTAGCGGAGGAGACGCACGGAAGCGGCCTGATTTTTGACATAAGGATTCATGGAGGTAACCCAGTGGGCTGCCTCTTTTTTTATGGATTCTTCGTTCATACGGACATCGCCGAGACAGGGAATGGCATCATTCTGTGCAAAGGCATTCGCAGAAGCAATCTGATTATCCGCAATGATAAAGCTTGCAGTGGGAACGCCAACCGCACACAGCTCGTAAAGTGTTGTTCCGGCAGCCGAAAGTGCAAGATCGCAGGATTGCATCAGGGAAGCCATATCCGAAATACCTTGATGAAGAATAACAGTTGATGCGTTTGCAGAGGGGGAAGCGCAGGTGCATAAATTTTGCCTGTCTGCCAGTTCACACAGTGCCTGACGGTCGGGATTCATGCTGCCTAAAAGGAGATGAAAGCAATAACCGGGAGGGCATTCGGCAAGCAGGTATTGGGTAAGATGGAGTGTGGTATGGTACGGATCGGAGCCGCCCGAAGCAATCAGAACGTGACAGATTTTGTCGTCTGACACAGAGGGCAGGACTCTGCCTGCAGATTGAAACTGGGGACGAAGCGGCGCATAAGCACCGCCTAACAGTCTCTTCCCGGCACGGGCATAGGAATGCTCATATTCCCGCTGCGTTTTCTGGGTGAGAATATCGTAATTGATGACCAGGTCAACCGGATAATCAAAGGCGCGCAGATCGTCCAGATAGACAAGAGTAACATGGTCTTTAAGGGATAAAAAATAGTGTTCAGTTACAAAATAGGAATCCACCAATAAAACCGGCTTGGAGGTTTTGCACTTGTTCACAAGTGAGATCAGCTCCGGCAGTTCTGCTTCCAAATCATCATACTGGGCAGTTTGTAGAATACGAACCGGAAATTCTTCTTTGCAGTCAAAAAAGCCGTTTAACAAAGCTTTGCTTTCCTGATCGGAAACAAGGAAAGTGATGAGAGATTCAGCAGAGTGCGTAACGATTGTGCCTGCGGTCTGTAACTCTTTTTTTAATGCACGGGCAATCGAAAGACACCGCACTAAGTGTCCGGTGGCAATCTCGGTATTTCCATCTGCTCGAATATAAATTACTGAATCAGCTCCCATGCCAGAGGAGTTCCTTTCTTTAAGAAATGCTTTGCTTTTTTGCCGAGCACTTCTTCATAATACATGGTATGAAGTCCGATCCCGGGACGAATCGAACGGATATTTTCGGGAGTTAAGGTTTCACCTTCTGCAATGTCTTTGACAACGAAAAGAGAACGGGAACCGCGATGCTCCTGCTTTTGTTTTTCGGTCAGAACATATTCCGAAGAACCGAGTGCCTTATCTAAAATACGGATTTCATCCACCATCTGCTTGAATTCCTGTGGTTCCATGGAAAATCCGCTGTCCGGACCGCCATCTGCACGGCGGAGGGTCAGATGCTTTTCTACCATTTTAGCGCCAAGAGGAATCGCTCCTGCAGAAACGATGGTTCCTAAAGTGTGATCGGAAATTCCGGTCAGACAGTCATAGGTTTTCGCAAGGGTCGGAATGACGTTTAAGTTCACCTCTTCATAGGGTGTCGGATAGGCAGATACGCATTTTAACAGGATGACATCTTCATTGTCCTCTTCTTTACATACCGTAAAGGCTCGTTCGATATCTTCCGGATAAGCAATACCGGTAGCGAAAATAACAGGCTTATGCAGCTTTGCAACCTTACGGATCAAAGGAATATCGTTGATTTCGTAGGAAGCAATTTTGTAAGCGGGAACATTAAGCTCTTCCAGAAAATCCACAGCCGTGAAGTCAAAGGGGGAAGAGAAGCATTCCATGCCGAGCTTATCAGCTTCTTCGATGAGCTTCGGCTGCCATTCCCAGGGAGTATAGGCCTGCTTATAAAGATCATATTCGGAGATGCCGTCCCACAATCCGCCTTTATTCATGAAACAGTCATCGTGGCAGTCAATCGTCAAGGTGTCGGCCGTATAGGTCTGCAGCTTGACGGCGTCCGCACCGGCTTCGGCAGCCGCGTGGATGATTTCCACGGCACGGTCATAATTCTGATTATGGTTGGCAGAAACCTCTGCCACAATAAAAGTAGGAGAAGCAGCACTGATGGTACGCTTTCCGATCTGTATCGTATGATTCATAGCAAATCCTTTCTGCGTGAAGTCTTAAGAATGAAGCCTGCAGTATTTGATTTCAGCAATTTCCCAGTCTTCCAAGGTATCAATGTCCTGCACTTCCATTTCTGTTAAAACAAGAGGCACCTGTCCCTGAACATCGGTAGTTCCTTCTTTCAAGAAAACATCGGTGCGGCAGGCATAAAACTGTCCGCAGTCGTGATAAATTTTCTGCAAATCCTGGCTTCTTGCAAGAGCATATTCCGGAAATTGGCGTTTTAAAAAGCCTTCCTCACTGATTAATAATCCTCTTTGCGGGGGATAGGAAAAGGGCACAACCGGCATTACGGAATCTGAGTCTGCAAGAAGATCCATAGCCTCTTTCAGGCGTTCACCGGTAACAAAGGGAGCGGTCGGGTAGATGCAGCAGAAATTGTCAAAATGCTCACCACGTTCCTCGTAGGTTTTCAGTACCTCCATAATGACATCATCGGTGGAGGCATAGTCATTTGCTGTTGCTTCTGACCGGAAAAAGGGAACGGAAGCACCGTATTTCTTTGCAATTTCTGCAATTTCCGGATCATCGGTAGACACCATCACTTCATCAAAGGCTCCGGAAGAACGTGCAGCTTCAATGGAGTAGGCAAGAATCGGCTTTCCACAGAATTCTTTAATATTCTTACGCGGAATGCGTTTGCTGCCTCCGCGCGCAGTAATCATTGCAAGATTATGACTCATGGAAGAATGCTCCTTTTCTTTTTATATAGCAATTCAAGTATACCCTATCTATCATCGGATTGCAAAGAGATATCTGCGGACGATATTCGCTGCCAGCCACTACGATTTTGCATGATAGACGAAGTCGAGAAGTTGTGATACACTGTAGACAACAGTTCAGCCGTGCAGAAATGAATATGCAAGATGAACGTGGGAGCTTGCTCACAAAGGACAGCTTGTATATTCATTTCTATAGGGCG
>USDI01000201.1 GCA_900553305.1 uncultured Lachnospiraceae bacterium | reverse complement strand
TTGTGGATGCAGACTGGCTTATCCTGCTGATGGAAAAGGCGGTTCTGCCTTATGTAGGAGCGGTAGGGGCGAAACTCTTATACCCGGATACCGACATCATCCAGCATGCTGGAATTACGAATCTCCGGGTGGGACCGGCTCATAAGCTGCAGTTTGCACATGATAAGGAGGATCATTATTTTGGACAGAACCGCGGTGTGCATGATATGCTGGGGGTAACCGGAGCGTGTCTGCTTGTGAGGAAGACGCTCTTTGAGAAGGTCGGAGGATTTGATGAAACGCTTGCGGTTGCATTTAATGATGTGGATCTGTGCTATAAAATTTATGAAGAGGGATATTATAATGTGGTAAGGAATGATCTCTTCCTGTTCCACCATGAATCCTTGAGCAGAGGGAAGGATGGAGAGTCCGAAGAAAAGCAGTTACGGCTTCTTCGGGAAAAGGATTATCTGTATGAGAAGCATCAGGACTTATATGGAAAGGATCCGTTTTATCATCCCTATCTGACAACCGATATGTTGGAAACCGAGTATACACCGGCGTTCCGCTATCAGGTAGATCTTTCGATGCCATGGGCGAAGGTGAAGGAATGTACGCGGGAAGTGCTGGCTGCCAGAGAGGATGAATGCCTGGTGATCGGTATGGAATGTGCCATGGATATTTATAAATGGAAATATGGCGTTTCTCCAGAGAAAAGAAAGACCAAGAATTTAGATTTAGATAAAGAGGACTATAGCAAAAAGGAAAAAGATCATTGTAACGATAGTAGTAATGACAGCAGAGATCAGGGGTATTATTTTCAAGGATATTCCTTCGTTATTGGTTCGGATAACGCATGTTATAAAAAAGAACTACTGCTTCGTAGGATCGCAGATGGAAACCAGCAGATGTTGGGCAATTCTGTCGGAAAAGATGAGAAAATGCCCCAACCCGTTATTTACAGCATATCGATTGAGAAGAAATGCCGGGAGGACATCAAAGCCAATCTGAAAGATCAGGTGAATGTGGATCTGACCGGATATGCAGCCAAGTTAAAACCCGGAGCCGTTCCGGCAGGGAAGTATCAGTTTGGCATGCTGGCGAAGGATGCCTGTTCCAGAGTGAAACTTGTCAATTGGAGCAGTTGGACGATTGAAATTCTATAAGTGATATTATGAAACTGTATGATAGAAAGTGAAATGGAGAAAGGACCGGAACTATGAGTCAGGAAGAAATGGACTATCAAAAGGCATATGAAGAAGAGCATCTGCGGAATGCGGATCTTGCCGGACGTGTGGCAGATCTGGAAGCGAAGGTGGATGATCTGAACTTTAAACTGAACCGGATTAAGAGCAATCCTGTCTGGAAAGCCTCGGCACCTGCCAGAAAGTGTATGCACTGGTGCATTCGTCAGGCAACCAGAGTGAAGAATTGCGGTTCCCTTAAGGGCGTTGTTGCCAAGATCAAATATAAGGAACGTGAAAAGCATGCCATGGAGCAGTTTGGAACGAAGAGCTTTCCGGATGAAGAACGGCGGGAGGCAGAGCAGAATACAGACTTTACTCGCAGAGTGAAGATCAGTATTCTGGTGCCGTTATTTAATACGCCCGAAGAATTCCTGCGGGAAATGATCGATTCCGTAATGAATCAGACCTATTCAAACTGGGAATTGTGTCTGGCAGATGGCTCGGACGATGCGCATGCTTATGTGGCAGAGGTGGTAAAGGAATACGAAGCCAAAGCAGATGGACGCATCGTGTATCACAAGCTTTCGAAAAACGAAGGAATTGCGGGAAACACCAATGAGTGTCTGAAGCTGGCAACCGGAGAGTATATCGGACTGTTTGATCATGATGATATTCTGCATCCGAGCGCCTTATATGAATACGTGAAAGCCATTAATGAGCAGAATGCAGATTACATATACTGCGATGAAACCACGTTTAAGAGCGGGGACATCAACAAGATGCTGACCATGCATTTTAAGCCCGACTATGCGATTGATAATCTGCGTGCTAATAATTACATCTGTCATTTCAGTGTGTTTGCGAGAGAACTACTGGATGGTACGGAGCTGTTCCGGCCGCAGTTTGACGGCAGTCAGGATCATGACATGATTCTGCGGCTGACTGACCGGGCGAAGTGTGTAGTGCATGTACCGAAGCTTCTTTATTACTGGCGGTGTCATCCGGGCAGTGTGGCATCCGGAGTAGAAGCCAAGCCTTATGTTGTGGATGCTGCGAAAGGAGCGGTGGCAGACCACCTGCGCCGTCATGGTTTCAGGCATTTTCAGATTACTTCCACAAGGGCGTTTGAGACAATTTTCAAAATCCGGTATGAGATTATCGGAACACCGAAGATCAGCATTGTGATTGCCAACAAGGATCATCAGTCGGATCTGAAGCGGTGCATTGATTCGATACTTGAAAAGTCCACATATGAAAATTATGAAATTATTGTAGTGGAAAACAACAGTACGACACCGGAAATTTTCGCTTATTATAAGGAATTACAGGCGGCGTATGAAAACGGTGCAACGGAAAACGACCGCAAAATACGTGTCGTTACGTATACTCCGAAGGATGGAGAGAACTTCAACTATTCGAAGGTGAATAACTATGGTGTTTCCTTTGCCACCGGAGAATATATCCTGTTATTGAATAACGACACACAGGTGATTACCGTGAACTGGATGGAGGAGCTTCTGATGTATGCGCAGCGTCAGGACGTGGCAGCTGTGGGAGCGAAGCTCTACTATGCGAATAAAACGATCCAGCATGCAGGCGTGGTGCTGGGACTTGGGTCACACCGGACGGCGGGACACAGCCATTACGGGCAGCACCGGGATAATCTCGGTTATATGGGAAGACTTTGTTATGCGCAGAATGTATCGGCGGTAACGGGGGCCTGCCTTTTGGTAAAAAAGAGCCTTTATGACGAGGTGGGAGGTCTTTCGGAGGACTTTGCCATTTCCTTAAATGATGTGGACTTCTGTCTGAAGCTGCGGGAAAAGGGTTACTTAAATGTCTTTACCCCGTTTGCGGAGTTGTACCATTTTGAGTCCATTTCCAGAGGACTGGATGATCAGGGAGAAAAGGCAGAGCGCTATAATAAGGAGTCCGAGCACTTCCGCACGAAGTGGAAAGAGGTTCTTGCAAAGGGCGACCCGTACTACAATCCGAATTTTTCGCTGGATCGGAGTGACTTTGCTTTGAAAATATAGGGATATTGTGGTAAAATATCTCTGGTAGTCTGAATGCCGGTTTAAACAGCAGGAAGATGATCAAAATATCGTAAACAGGAGGAGCAGTTATGGGCTACAAAGAGCAATATGATTTCTGGTTAAAGGATTCTTATTTTGACGAGAAGACAAAGGCAGAATTGCAGGCGATTTCAGGAGATGAGAAGGAAATCGAAGACCGTTTCTATAAAGAACTGGAATTTGGTACCGGTGGACTTCGTGGTGTGATCGGAGCAGGAACGAACCGTATGAATATTTACACCGTTCGTAAGGCAACACAGGGACTTGCAAACTACATTATCAAGCAGGGCGGCAAGGACAGAGGCGTTGCAATCGCATACGACTCCAGAAGAATGTCACCGGAATTTGCGGATGAAGCAGCACTTTGTCTTGCTGCAAACGGAATCAAGGCTTATGTGTTTGATGCACTCCGCCCGACTCCCGAACTTTCCTTTGCACTCCGCACCTTACATTGTATTTCCGGTATTGTCATTACCGCAAGCCACAATCCCCCGGAATATAACGGATACAAGGCTTACTGGGAAGACGGTGCACAGGTAACCGCTCCTAAAGATAAAGAAATTATTGCAGAAGTAAAAGCTGTAACCGATTATCATTCTGTAAAGACCATGGACAAGAAGGATGCAATGGATCAGGGACTTTATGTTGTAATCGGTAAGGAAATTGACGATGCTTACATGGCAGAGTTAAAGAAGCAGATTATTCACCCGGATATTATTAAGGAAGTTGCAGATGATATCCGTATCGTATATTCTCCGTTCCATGGAACAGGAAACGTACCGGTCCGCCGTATTCTTTCCGAACTTGGCTTCAAGCATGTGTATGTTGTACCGGAGCAGGAGCTTCCGGATCCTGATTTCACAACATTGGAATATCCGAACCCGGAAGATCCGAAGGCATTTACCCTTGCATTAAAGCTTGCCAAGGAAAAGAATGCAGATATCGTACTGGCAACCGATCCGGATGCAGACCGTCTTGGTATTTACGCACTGGATACAAAGACCGGCGAATATGTACCGTTTACCGGAAATATGTCCGGAATGCTGATTGCAGAGCTTCAGCA
>USDI01000200.1 GCA_900553305.1 uncultured Lachnospiraceae bacterium | reverse complement strand
GGATACGGGAGTCATTGTTCCGGGAATGTGTCTCTCAATCATCTGGTTTGTTTTTGTAACGGTTCTGTTTTTGAAATGGTTTGAGAGAAGAGAGGTGAAATAAGATGATTGGAAGATCTTTTAATGCAGACTTGCGAAAGATGAAAGGAACATCTGTGATTCTGGCACACTTACTGATTCCGATTATAACCAGCGTTATATTTTTAATATATTACTTTTTTTCACCATGGAATGAAAATATGAAAGTGATTGCATTTTATCAGGCAATAGGAGCAGGACTTCCGGTACTTATTGGAATTTTTACAGCAAGTGTGATGGAACAGGAACAAAATGCAGGTGATTTTCAAAATCTGTTGTCTTTACCGGATAAACCTGCAGCATTTTTATCGAAACTGTTGATGCTACTGGTTTTGTGTCTGTGCTCTATCCTATTGACAGCAATCATATTCGGAATTGGATTTGGAAGAATCGCATCAAGCGATATCGAAATCATGAAAGGATGTATATTTGCAGCATTGCTGCTGTGGGGAAGCAGTGTTCCACTTTATCTGTGGCAGCTGATTCTGGCTTTTCAGTTTGGAAAAGGGGTATCCATTGGAGCAGGGATTATATCAGGACTAATTAGTGCATTGATGCTTACCGGACTTGGAGATTATGTGTGGAAATATGTATTTGTCTGCTGGACGGGTAGAGTACCATATACTTATCTGCAATCTGTATTGGGAGAAACTAGTGTAGGTGAATGGTTGTCATTCATACCAGGTTGCTTAATATTTACAGGGATTAGTATGGTATACTATTTTTGGTGGGTAAACCACTGGGAAGGAAACAGAATATCGGAATAGAATCGAGGGAAACTATGGCAAAAATACTGGCAGTTGATGATGAACCGGCAATTCTGGAAATGATAGAAAGCATTTTGAATAAGGATGGACATCTGGTTACCAAAGTAAGTAATCCGCTGAAACTTAATATGGAAGAATTACATCGTTATGACCTGATTTTACTTGACATTATGATGCCTGGAATGGACGGCTTTGAATTATGCAAAAGAATCAGGGCACTTGTGGATTGTCCGATTTTGTTTCTTACCGCAAAAACGGAGGAAAAAAGTCTGGTGAACGGACTTTCGTTGGGAGCAGATGATTATATTTCAAAGCCATTTGGAGTGATGGAACTTCGGGCAAGGATTCATGCACATCTTAGAAGAGAGCACAGGGAACATTCTGTCCGGATGGTTTTGGAGAGGGTCTGTATTCAAATATCTCAAAAGAAACTATTGGTTGATGATAAGGAACTTCCTCTTACGAAAGCGGAGTACGAAATTTGTGAATTCCTGGCTAAAAACAGGGGACAGGTTTTCTCGAAAGAACAGATTTTAGAAGAGGTCTTTGGTTTTGACAGTGAGAGTAATGACAGTACCATTATCACGCATATCAAAAATATAAGAGCAAAATTTGCGGATTATGATTATACACCGATAAAAACAGTCTGGGGGATTGGATATAAATGGGAAGAGTAAAGAGAAGCAATGCACTCAGCTGGATTTTTATGAGATATGTACTGGTCATGCTTGGATCATTAGTAGGTTTGGTGATTGGTGCCTGGCTGCTGCTGTACCTTTTGATTAGTGTGGGCTGTATCTATCCGGCGAATTATGCAGAGCAAAAGATTAATGAAGCATATGATACGATTTTACGTGCGGATAAAGTAACTGCTGAGATGATTCCTGCACTTTGTGATTATGTAATCTTTTCAGAGAATGGAGAGAAAATAGGTGGAGATCTGTCAGAACAATACGAACAGATAGCATGGAATGTTGCAAAGTACGGAAACGCATCCGGGAAATATTTTTATAAAGTAATTGTAAGGGAAAATGAATATGTTGTATTGCAATATCGCCTGACACCTCAATATCATTCAGCTTTTTTGAGGGAGCATTTTATAGGACCACAGAATGTGATGAGTATTATGTCAGTGATTGGAGCGGTAGCGATTATCATCATTCCGTCCATACGTTTTGGAAAAAGAATCAAAAAGCAGATGCAGCCTGTATTAGACGCAATCAGACAAATAAAGGATCAAAATCTGGAATATGAGACATCCTGTTCCGGTATCAAAGAGTTTGATGACTGTTTATCGGCAATCGATGATATGCGAGATGCATTGCGAGAATCTTTAGAAAAGCAGTGGAAAACAGAGCAGGAAAAGAAACAACAGATGTCTGCTTTGGCGCATGATATTAAAACACCTCTTACGATTGTACGGGGAAATGCAGAACTACTTTCAGAGACTGAACTGACCACAGAACAGAAGAATAATATCACTTATGTTTTGAACGGCACAACACAGATACAAAGTTATGTAAAACAGTTGATAGATGTCACAAAATCATGGAATTGCAGTGATGTTACCTATACAACGGTGAGGTTAGAAGATTTTTTCGCAGATATAAAGGAACAGGCACTCGGACTGGTAGAAATCTATCACCAGAAAATAGATTGGAAGGCGGGACAAAGTGATAAAAAGGTAACGATTGCTTATGATCCAATGTTCCGGGCCGTAATGAATATGATTCAGAATGCAGTGGAGCATACAAAAGAAAATGGAATCATTTATATTGACGCAAAGGAGCAGGATGGCCGGCTGACATTCATTGTGGAGGATAGCGGATCAGGATTTACAAAAGAAGCATTATTGCATGGCACAGAGCAGTTTTTTATGGATGACACAAGTAGAAATGGCGAAGCCCATTATGGGATGGGACTATTTTTTGCAAAAACTGTGGCTGAAAAATATGGTGGAGGTATTAAACTTTCAAATTCTGAAAATACAGGTGGGGCGAGGGTAGAAATATTTTTCCTGAGTAGTCAAGAAACAAGCTAAATAGACCGCAATTAAGCTATGTAAAAGAAATTTTACATGCTTTTATCTAATATGTAAAAGCCTTTTGATAGACATTACTACTACGTTTGCTGTAATCTCATGGAAGAAGGAGGCATACAGAATTATGATAGCTGATAAAATTAAAAATGCTCGTACTATTCTTTATTACATAAATGAAACTATTACGGAGACTGCAAAGAGAGAATTACAGGAAGAAACGGGAGCAGTTGATTTTGAAATAAAGCCAATATGCGTATATTCAGTAAAAGGCAAGACGAGAGTGAATGAAAACATTGATGATGAAACTTTTGGAATGCTGTTTGTAGCAGATATTACTTCCTTTGAAAACATAAATAGTGAGATAGAAAAAATCATTATTGTAGATGAGTTGGTTGATAATTGGACATATCCGTTAATTCAGCCTAAATTGATAGCAGAGGCAAAGAAAAGAGGTTACATATGAAGGAACTCGAATACTATTTGAAAGAAAATGAATTAACGGCAAAAGATTTTATACGATTAAAAGTTGCAACGGGATTTAGAGACAGACCAATTGAACAAGTAGAAAAAGCATTGGAAAATAATTTGTTTGATGTGATTGCTGTATGCAATGATGAAGTGATTGGAATGGGTAGGCTTGTTGGTGATGGCGTTATGTATTGGTACTTACAAGAAATAATAGTATTGCCGGAATTTCAAGGAAAAGGAATAGGAACGAGAATTGTTGACAGGTTATTAGAATATATCAAGGACAATACAACTCCTGGAACGTTTGTAAGTATTGGCTTAACTGCTGCAACTGGGAAAGATACCTTTTATGAGAAATTTGGTTTTTCGAAAAGTTTAGGAATGACTAAGTATTTAGAAAGATAATACTGGCTTTTCTAAGCATCGGAAGTAACATAAGAGTAAAATTATTATACCAAAGGATGAGAATATATGATGATAGATTCAAGATGTGGGTTACATTGCACTAGTTGTACATATAAAGAACCTTGCAATTGTGGAGGATGTATTGAAACAAATTGGCATCCTTTTCATGGTGAATGCCCGGTTGCAATCTGCTGTCAGAACAAAGGATTTGTGCATTGTGGCGAATGTTCTCATATTCCATGTGAATTATTAACACAGTATTCATGTGACCCTGTTCATGGTGATAATCCTCATGGTGCAAGGATTGAACAATGTAAGAAGTGGGCAAAAAATGAAGGCTGATTTTAACGTCAAGAGATTCTGATTTTTAAGATGATATGAGATTTGTAGATTTGTTTGCTGGGTTAGGCGGATTTCACCTTGCTCTGTCTCGTTTGGGACATGAGTGTGTGTTTGCCTCGGAGATAAAGCCAAAGCTGCAGAAGCTTTACAGGCAAAATTTTCCTGGTGTGCATATTGAAGGAGATATCACAAAGGTCGATGTGAGGTCTATTCCGTATGCC
>USDI01000199.1 GCA_900553305.1 uncultured Lachnospiraceae bacterium | reverse complement strand
CCGGCACATCCCACCATAACTGACTTCTTTGTCCAAAAACAACACCAATCTGCTGTACATGTGCAACTCGTTCTTTATAAGGGATTCTTCCATCGATAACGCATTGTCCGCTATCCGGAGTAAGAATACCGCACATAATCTTAATGGTGGTACTCTTTCCCGCCCCATTCGGTCCAATGTACCCAACCATCTCTCCTTCGGCAATTCGAAAGCTGACATCATTCAATGCATGAATGGTCTTATAATTTCTTGTAAACAGGGATTTCATCGCATTTTTCATGCCGCCGTCCCTTACTGCGACCTTATACGTTTTACTGATGTTCTTAAATTCAATCATGTTTATCCCCATACTTTTCATATTTTAATGTATTGTCAGCTAATTGATAACATTATAACATACTTAAAATAACTTTGAAATGATTCTCCTACAATATAACTACAGAAGCAAAAAGGGCATCTGACCATTCAGCCAGATACCCTTCCTTATCCATTTTCACTTTCGGCGATTTACTTCCACTTCGGCTCGAGTGCGTACTTCATAAACATCGGGAAAATGGAACGATATCCCTCTACCTTGATATGCATACCTTCGATCGTATAATCTGCACGGAGATTTCCGTCTGCATCCTTTAACGGATCATTGATGTCAATATACCTGGCGTGATGCTTCTTTGCAAGCTCTGCAACCGCCTTATTGGCTTCATTGATCCGTTCGTTGGTACGGATGAGAAGGCAGGGCTTCATTTCTTCCGTGGCTGCCTCGTAATTGATCGGGAAATATGCCATCAGGTAAATTTCAATACCGGGAATGGCCTCTTCAATCCGGCATAAAATTTCATCATATTTCTTCATCAGTCCGTCAATGGTAACCTCCGGATTGCTTAAGTCGTTGGTTCCAATGTTGATGAAAAGACGGGACGGCTGCAGATCAAGTACACAGACATCCAGATGCTCTAGCAGTTCGTCTGTAATATAACCGCCAATTCCGCGATTATAGATGATGGTACCCGGATACTCTTCTTTTACGAACTTCTCAACCGGAAACATTTCCATTAGGGACGAACCGGCACAGAGAATCTGCCCCTTCTGGATGTCCTGATTCATTTTTTGAAAACGTGCTACTTTTTCTTCTTTGGTCATTGCATTGTCCTCCATATAGTTTAAATTAAAAATCATTCTTAACGGATACTTGAACTAATTTTTCCTAAAATGCAAGAAATTCCTGTACTTCTGCAGGAATTCTTTCTTTTCTCCAGGCAAGCAGAATCTCTGTAGTCAGGTCGGTATCTGTGACTTCACGACAAGCTACCTTATCGCTCAACTTTTGCATGGATGCGGGTAAAATTGCTGCTCCAAGTCCATTTTCTGCCAGAGTCAATGCGGTTCTGGCGTCCTCGCATTCACAGTAAATATCGCAGAATATTCCCTTTTCTTCAAATGCAGAAAGAATGTACTGACGATACCGGTGTGAAAGAATAATCTTATATTGAGAAAGAGCTTTAAGGGTAAGATTCTGAGACTCCTGCTGCATGATCTCATGCGTCGGAAGCGCCATCACCAATAGCTTTTCCTGTGCAAGTGACCTCGTCTCGCATCCCTTTAACATAATGGGCGTACGGAGCGTTGTAATATCTACAATCCGGTTCTCCAGCTGATCCTTCAGTGTAAAGGTCGATCCCTCGTGAATGTCAAAATGAACCTCCGAGAACTTCTGTGCAAACCTTGCCAGATACTCCGACATCATGGATACTGAAGAAGGCGTCATTCCGATATGGATCGTTGCCGCAGTCCCCGCTTTAAATACTTCACGTTTCGTAATGTCTGCCATCTTCAGGAGGCTTCCAGCACGCTCATATAATGCAGCCCCGGCTTCTGTCAGGGTGATTTTCTTCGTTCCCCGCAAAAACAACTGTACCTCCAGCTCCTCTTCCAGCATTTTCATCTGATAGCTTAAAGGCGGCTGTGTCATATGGAGGGCTTTGGCTGCGCCACTGATTGTTCCGGCTTCAACAATCGCACAGAAATATTCCAACTGCTTCATTTCCATTGCCTGCTCCCTTCCTTCCTTTCTTTCCATTTGGCATCTTCTTATTTCACGACAGGATACCGTCTAATATCTGCTCCATCATTACCATCTCCTACCAATACCGATGGCAAGAGGATAAAAATTTACTCTTGTGTTTTATCAAAATACTCTTAATAAATGACGGATTTTATAACAAACTTGTGATATATAAATTTTATTATATTATGATACAAATACTATAATTTACATATACATTATCTCATGCTATACTAAATGTCAAGTGAAAGATAAAAACATCTTTTCTTAGAATTTTAAACTTATGATTCTCAAGTTGATAAGGATAAGTTTAAGATTAAAGTAACAAAAATAGAAATTAAGACAAGGAAATTAAGGGATAAGATCATGAAACGAATTGATTTTGAAAATGGAACGATTACAAGTAATATTTTAGGTGCGGCGCTACCAATGCTGGTCGCACAGATTTTAAGTCTTCTTTATAACATTGTGGACCGGATTTATATTGCGCGGATTCCGGGTGTCGGGACAACGGCTTTAGGAGCGGTCGGCTTATGTTTCCCGATTATCGTCATCATTACGGCATTCAGCAACCTGTTTGGCGGTGGTGGTGCTCCGCTATTTTCGATCAGCAGAGGTACGAAGGATACCGATACTGCCCAGAAAATTATGAATATTTCCTTTACCCTGCTCTGTATCTGTGCCATTCTGATTATGGCCGTCGGTCTGCTTTTTGCCAATCCGATCCTTACTTTATTTGGAGCGTCTAAAGATGCGCTTATATATGCCGTTCCCTACCTGATGATTTATCTGATTGGAACCCTTCCTTCGATGATTGCAACCGGTATGAATCCGTTTATTAATGCACAAGGGTACTCCACGATTGGAATGCTGTCGGTAGCAACCGGTGCGGTTGCAAATATCATTCTGGATCCCATTTTCATCTTTTCCATGAATCTGGGGATCCGTGGAGCTGCCATTGCAACCATTCTCTCACAGTTTATGTCTGCAGCATTTGTACTCTATTTCCTTCATAACAAGTCCGAATTCAGGGTACAGTTTCTTCCTGTTAAAGAATGGAAAGAAAGCCGGAAACTGGCAAAAGATATTACCAGCCTTGGTACAGCCGGCTTTATCATGCAGTTAACCAACAGTCTGGTATCCATCTGTGCCAATAATGTACTTTCCGTTACCGGTGGTGACATTTATATCTCCGTCATGACCATTATTTCCAGTGTCCGTCAGCTTGTCGAAACACCGATTTACGCGATGAATGAAGGCTCCTCCCCGATTCTCAGCTATAACTATGGTGCACGGCGTCCGAAACGTGTGAAAAAGGCCGGATTAGAGATGGGCTTTATGATTCTTCTATATACTGCCGTTGTCTGGAGTGTTATTTTGTTTGCACCTGAATTTCTCATCCGTATTTTCAGTTCGGATACGGAACTGATCCGGGATGCCATTCCTGCGCTGAAAATCTACTTTGCCGCCTTTATCTTCATGGATCTGCAATACATCGGGCAGACTGTATTCAAATCCTTAAATAAAAAGAAGCAGGCGATTTTCTTCTCCCTGCTTCGTAAAGTATTTATTGTTGTTCCTTTAACCTATCTTCTGCCGTATGCCATGAACATGGGTACGAAGGGCGTATTCCTTGCAGAACCGGTTTCCAATGTGATCGGTGGAAGTGCCTGCTTCCTCACCATGCTTATTACAATTCTACCCGAATTAAAACGTATGGAAAAGGCTATTTAATTTCACACCCGCCCCACTCTACGACCGTGAAACCGGTACGTTCCGGAGCGGTAAGGTTCTGCGCGGGAATCTCGACTTCTTTCTTAAGCGGTTTCCATGCCATGAATACACGAAGCAGGGTATCCGGCTCCGGCGTAATGGATAACTGTGCCGCCTGCGTATAAACATCCGACTGAAAGGCAATGAGATTATAAGGATTCTCCTGCATCTGCGGCAGCCAGTAAACTATAAACTCATTTGCTTCCTGCCGGGTAAGTCCCAACTGGCTTAATGCGTTCTCTAAGAAAGCTGCCGTATCACTTCCGGCTACACAGAAGCCCTCCGAGAAATCATACTCCACATGATTCTGCCCTTCCCAATAGAGATAGTTGTAGGTCTGCCCATCTGCATCCTTCAGAGTCCCGTCCGGACTGGCGTTAACCTTCCATCCGTCCTTATATTCCGGATAGGTACAGGTCAGTTCTCCTGCATAGTCCAGTTTCACGGTAACATCAGTTGTGCTCTCCGGATAAAGATAAATCACCGGCTTTTTATCGCCTTCCTCTTCACTTTCCCTACAGGCTGTCAGACTACATGCAAGGGATA
>USDI01000198.1 GCA_900553305.1 uncultured Lachnospiraceae bacterium | reverse complement strand
GCTTAACAGTTACGTTATTTTAAAAGCGGCATGACCTGCTTATCGCCAGGTTTATGCCGCTTTTTATATCAGACATCAACAGAAAATTAAAATTCATTTACAGATAATCAAATTCGCTTTATACTGAATATAGTATTATGGGAAAGGCGGCTTTCTATGAAAATTAACATCTATTATGGTGGACGGGGACTGATGGATGACCCGACACTTTATGTAATCAATAAGATGCAGTCCGTTCTGGAAGAGCTTCATGTTGAGGTGGAGCGTTATAATCTGTATGAATTGAAAAACACGATTCCAACCCTTCCGCAGACCTTAAAGGAGGTAGATGGAATTATTCTGGCAACGACTGTGGAATGGCATGGAATTGGCGGATATATGTCACAGTTTCTGGATGCCTGCTGGCTTTATGGCGATAAGGAGAAGATTGCGGGCATTTATATGTGTCCCGTTGTAATGTCTACAACCTATGGCGAGCGTGAAGGTAAGCTGGACCTGGCGGTCGCGTGGGAAATTCTCGGAGGACTTCCCTGTACCGGTGTCTGCGGATATATTGCGGATACGGCAATTTTTGAAGAGAATGAATCTTATAGCATGATTCTTGAGAAAAAGGCAGAGAATCTTTACCGTACCATTAATCAGAAGGTGGTAAGTCTGCCTGCCAGTAATCAGGCGGTTAAAAAGATGGTTTCCATTACGAAGAATGTGGATCTCACGCCGCAGGAATTTGAACAGTTATCCCAGTATGCAGCAGATGACAGTTATGTGAAGCGTCAGAAGGAAGATATTCAGGAACTGGCAAGTATGTTCCGGGATATGCTGGAGAATCAGGAAGTGGAAGATAAGAAGGAAGAATATATTCAGGAGTTTAAGAGTCACTTTGCCCCTCAGGCAGGCTTTGCAGCTTCCTATCAGATTACGATTGAAGGTAAAAGAAAACCGTTTGTAATTGAAGTTTCGGGAACGGAGAGCAATTGCTATTATGGTACTGCGGGGAATCCCGATGTTGAGGTTCAGATCAGTCATGAGACCATGGATGACATCATATATGGAAGAATGACATTCCAAAGAGCATTTATGGGAGGAAGCATTAAAGTGAAGGGTGATTTTAAGATACTTCGTACACTGGATCAGATCTTCCCGTTTATGGAATCTTCCCTATAGAATAAGAAAAGAGGTTAAGGTTATGAAAGACGATTGTATTTTCTGCAAACTGGCAAATGGAGTTATTCCTACAAGAAGTATTTACGAGGATGAGAATTTTAAGGTGATATTGGATGCGGCACCTGCTACCAGGGGACATGCGCTGATTTTACCCAAGGAGCATGCAGCAAACCTTTATGAACTTCCGGATAAAACGGCAGCGAAGGCATTTGTGCTTGCAAAGAAATTGGCTTCCGACATGACGAAGAAGCTTTCCTGTGACGGTTTTAATGTGGTTCAGAATAATGGTGAAATTGCAGGACAGACGGTATTTCATTTCCATATTCATCTGATTCCAAGATATAAAGATGATCAGCAGAATTTAACATGGAAACAGCATACCTATGACGATACCGTGATGGATGAAATCGAAAAGACCCTTAAGGAAGTATAAAGCATGCGTACAATACATACAGAGGAAATTATTTCGAATATCAGGGAGATGTGCATAGAAGCGAACCATATGTTGACACGGGATATGCAGAAAGCACTGGAATGTGCCGTTACAGAAGAAAAGTCTCCAATCGGTCAGAAGGTATTGGGACAGCTTCAGGATAATCTGCGGATTGCACAGGAGGACACCATACCGATCTGTCAGGATACAGGCATGGCAGTAATTTTTATGGAAATCGGCCAGGATGTTCATTTTGAAGGCGGTTCTCTGACAGATGCGATCAATGAAGGGGTGCGTCAGGGATATGTGGATGGTTATCTGCGTAAGTCTGTAGTGAAGGATCCACTGATCCGCGAGAATACGAAGGATAATACACCGGCGGTCATTCATTATGATCTTGTGCCGGGGGATAAGGTAAGGATCACCGTTGCGCCGAAGGGATTTGGCAGCGAAAATATGAGCCGGATATTTATGTTGAAGCCGGCAGACGGGATCGAAGGTGTTAAGAATGCTATTCTTACTGCAGTTAAGGATGCAGGACCGAATGCCTGTCCGCCTATGGTTGTTGGCGTCGGGATTGGCGGTACATTTGAAAAGTGTGCCCTGCTTGCAAAGAAAGCGTTGACGCGTTCGGTGGATGAGAGGTCTTCCATTCCTTATGTGAAGGAACTTGAAGAGGAAATGCTGACGACGATTAACCGTCTTGGAATTGGTCCCGGAGGACTCGGGGGAAGTACGACAGCACTGGCAGTAAATATTAATACCTACCCGACGCATATTGCAGGACTTCCGGTAGCGGTCAATATCTGTTGTCATGTGAATCGTCACTGTGTAAGAGAATTATAGAACAGGAAGGCTGCTTATGGAAAAACATATTACTGTTCCCTTTGATAAAGATACCGTAAAAGAATTGAAAGTAGGAGATTACGTTTATCTTACCGGAACAATTTATACAGCACGGGATGCTGCACACAAAAGAATGTATGAAGCCCTTCAGAAGGGAGAAGAATTACCTTTTGATATAGAAGGGAATGTCATTTATTATATGGGTCCTTCCCCGGCAAGAGAAGGCCGGCCGATTGGATCCGCGGGTCCGACAACGGCAAGCCGTATGGATAAGTACACGCCGGCTCTTCTTGATCTCGGCATGCGTGGAATGATTGGCAAAGGACGCAGGACAGAAGCAGTACGTGAAAGCATAATGAAAAATCAGGCGGTTTATTTTGCGGCGGTTGGCGGTGCAGGTGCATTATTGTCAAAATCCATCATGCAGGCAGAGGTAATTGCCTATGAGGATCTTGGAACAGAAGCAATCCGTAAGCTGGAAGTAAAGAATTTTCCGGCTATTGTGGTAATGGACTGTGAAGGAAATAATCTGTACGATATGGCAATCGAACAGTACAAAGAGATATAAAGGAGAAGGTCTGTCATGCGAATTGCATTAATGGTAGTGCGTATATTTTTTAAAGCCATCGTCTATTTTATACAAATATCGTATTGCGGACACAGCAGGAAGGTAACCTTTGAACAGGCATATCGTATTATTCAGAATGCAGCAAGGAATGCCAACCGTGCAGGAAGAGTAACGGTTGAGGTCCATGGAGAGGAAAATATTCCGAAAGAAGATGGGTTTATTTTCTTTCCAAATCATCAGGGAATGTTTGATGTACTTGCGTTTCTTGCAACATCACCCAGGCCGTTTACTTTCGTATTTAAGAAGGAAGCGGCGAATCTGCCTCTTGTGAAACAGGTGATCAGGGCACTTCACGCCTATGCGATTGACCGTGAGGATATTCGTCAGTCCATGACTGTCATCCAGTCGATGACAGAGGATGTTAAAAATGGCAGAAATTTTCTGATCTTTGCAGAGGGAACCAGAAGCAGACAGGGAAATAAGCTTCTTGATTTTAAAGGAGGAAGCTTTAAGAGTGCGACGAAAGCGAAGTGTCCGATTGTACCCTGCGCCTTAATTGATTCCTTTAAACCATTTGATGAAAACTCGATTAAACCGGTTACTGTAAAATTGTTTTATCTTCCTCCTATGTATTATGAAGAATATAAGGATATGAAAACAGTTGAAATTGCTGCTGAAGTAAAGAGAAGAATTGAGCAGGTTCATATGGAGGAAGGCTGTGAATAAATTATCCAAGAAAACGATCCGGATAGGTGTCGGGATTCTGGCAATTCTTATTTTAATGGCAGGGCTGCTTGTTTTTATAGGAAGAAAACATAGTATGCGCGGAGAACTTGAAACGCTGCGCATTGAAACCCGGGAGATGAATCAGGACTTTAGTGAAGAATATCAGAAGAAGGATACCTTTAGTGAGTACAGTGAGTCCATTCGTCAGAAAAAGAAAGTAAACAAAGAAGAGTTTATTCCAATAGAAGAAATCCGTGAGAGGTTAAAGGAACTACCGGATAATTTTGCAGACATTGCGCAAAGGAATGATGTATTTGCAATTACATATGGATCGGCCAGAACCGGGCAACAGATTTGGGAGGAATTTCTTTCGGATATTCGTTTTGAAACACCTTCTCAGGTGATTCTTACGCAGTTTACAGTAGATGAAGATCCTATTTATTATTTTATTGAATATAATGGTGACTCCTTTCATATTGTCGTGGATAATACACGGGACGGGTACGATGATGAAAGTGGTTATACGGAAGGCTTTTGGAACTATCTGAAGGTGGAAGGATATGCTGAACAGGATGGTTCGATTACTATATAGTTCCGAAGATGGAACTGAAGAAGGTGAATATGTTAGAAGTTATGGCAACAATGCTGCACTTACTCAAC
>USDI01000197.1 GCA_900553305.1 uncultured Lachnospiraceae bacterium | reverse complement strand
ACAAGATTGTTCCGCAAGCAGATTTTTTCAACGCTGGCGGGACTTGTCGTGTTGTTTATTGTGTCTCATCTGCCGTATCATATCTGGGAGCGGTTCGCAGTTTTGGGGTATGGCGTATCGGTTGCACTGGTGCTTCTGATTATTCCGTTTGGTATTGAAGCAAACGGTGCAAAGCGTTGGCTGCGTGTGTTCGGTGTTTCCCTGCAGCCTGCGGAGGTGGCAAAGCTTGCCATGATTCTGTTTCTGGCGTACCTCATCTGTAAGCTTGGAAGAAATATCCGTACCATGAAGGGATTTCTTGTGGTGCTTGGATCAGCGGTGCCGATGAGCGGACTTATTTATGTTATTACACGAAACTTAAGTTCTGCGATTATTATTATGGGAATTGCGATTGTCATGCTTTTCGTGGCATGCCCGGATTATAAACGGTTCATTATCCTGGGGCTTATCGGAGTAGCAGGCGTGGCAGCGATTGTCTTTCTGATTGTGAAAATGTCTGAGAGCGGAAGCGTCGGTGGCTTCCGTGGAGAGCGTATTCTGGCATGGCTGGATCCGGAGGCTTATGCAAGCGGCAAGGGCTTTCAGACCCTGCAGGCTCTGTATGCGATTGGTTCCGGTGGAATCCTTGGTAAGGGCCTTGGGCAGAGTATGCAGAAGCTCGGGTTTCTTCCGGAAGCACAGAATGATATGATCTTTTCCATTATCTGTGAAGAACTCGGACTGTTTGGTGCTATTGCGGTTTTATTGATGTTTATTCTGCTAATCTGGCGTTGTATGATTATTGCCAATAACGCGCCGGATCTGTTTGGAGCACTTCTGGTAGTCGGGGTGATGGGACACATTGCGATTCAGGTCATTTTGAATGTGGCGGTGGTAACCAACACCATTCCCAATACCGGTATTTCCCTTCCGTTCATCAGTTACGGGGGATCGTCGGTTATGTTTCTTCTTGCGGAGATTGGCATTGTGTTCAGCGTCGGCAGAGGAATCCGGTTGAAAGACCTGTAATACAGGAGTAAACAGTAAGTGTCCGGCTGCTGTGTGAGAAGTAACCCTTTCTTCCATATCTACATAGTATACAGTAGGTTATACTTTAAACCGGAAGGTGTTGGAAGAAGTGGATGCAATTCATATCAGAGGCGGAAATGCCCTTTTTGGGGAAACGACGATACAAGGCTCAAAAAATGCAGTATTGCCTGTGATGGCAGCTGCCCTTTTGATCAATGATGTGTGTACCATTGAAAACTGTCCGAGAATTCTGGATGTGGAGCATATGAAGAATCTGCTGCAGTCCCTTGGCTGTAAGGTAAACCGGAGCAACCGGGCTATCACCATTGATGCTTCCTGCCTTACGGATCTTACGGTGCAGCAGGAGGCTATCCGGAATGAGAATGTTACCTGTATGCGTTCCTCTATTATGCTTCTTGGCGCGATGCTTGGGCGGATCGGGGAGGTTTCCCTTGCCTATCCCGGAGGATGCGTCATCGGAGAGCGTCCGATCGACCTTCACATCCGTTCCTTAAAGAAGATGGGTGTGGAGTTTTATGAGGAAGAGGGATACTTCCGGGCTTATACAAGAGGCTTGAAGGGAGCAGTGATCCGTCTTCCGGTAGCCAGTGTGGGAGCGACCGAGAATGTCATTCTTGCAGCCGTAAAGGCCAGGGGCGTCACTGTGCTTCAGAATGCCGCGAAAGAGCCCGAGATCATTTCCTTATGCGAATTCCTGACAAAGGCAGGAGCCATCATCGAGGGAACCGGAACGGATACCCTGCTGATTAAGGGGTTGGAAGAACTGCATGGCATTACCTACCGGGTGCCGTCCGACCGTATTGTGGCAGGCACGTATCTTTTCAGCGTATTGGGGACCGGAGGGCATGTGTTCTTACGGGATGCACCGGTACAGCATATGCACGCCATATTGAAAAAGGCAGTGGAAATGGGGGCAAGACTTGCCATTTCCAGAGAAGGAATGTCTGTCATGGCAGATCCTGTCCGGAATGCTGTTCCTTATACAAAGACTGAAATTTACCCGGGTTTCCCGACCGATATGCAGTCACCGCTCATGGCGGTTCTGACGAGAGCGTCGGGCCTAAGCCTTATTGAAGAAACCATTTTTGAAAACCGTTTTCAGGTCGTGCCGGAGCTACGCAGCATGGGCGCGGATATCGAGCTTCTAAGTGAGCATAAAGCGTTGATCCATGGTGTGCCGAAGCTTTATGGAAAAGAAGTCAGTGCGATGGAACTGCGGGGCGGAGCAGCCCTCATTATTGCAGGATGCATGGCGGATGGCGAGACGGTCATTTATAACAAACATTTTATTGAACGTGGATACGAGGATGTCTGCCGGGATTACCGGAATCTCGGTGTGAATATTTATATAGGTAAGGATACGGATGGCAAAGAAAAAGAAACGCAAACCAGTCCAAAAGAATAAAACAGATTTTTTTAAGAATCACAAGAGCATCTTTATTATCATGGGGATTGTCTTCCTTCTGCTTCTGGGGTTACTTTTCGGATATCAGTATATTCTTACGAATTATACGGTAACGACCTCTTATGTGGAGGGAAATGTGCACTATACCGATGAAGAGATTCTGGATATGGTCATGGCAGGGCGTTATGGAAATAATTCCCTGTTTTTGTCCATGAAATACAGGAACAAGAGCATTTCGGGGGTCCCTTTTGTCGAGAAAATGGATGTATCCGTTATCGACCCGCATACTATCAAAATTGAGGTGTATGAAAAAGCTCTTGCCGGTTATGTGGAATATCTCGAAAATTATATGTATTTTGACAAGGATGGCATTGTGGTGGAAAGCTCAAATGAAAGGACGAAGGGCATTCCGCTTGTGACAGGATTACAGTTTGACCATGTGGTGCTGTATGAGCCTCTTCCGGTGGATAACCCGGAGATCTTCAAGTCTGTCTTAAGCATTACCCAGCTGGTAAATAAGTACAATTTGTCTATTGACCGCATTTACTTTGGAAGCGACAATACCCTTACCCTTTATTTTGATGAAGTGCGTGTAGCGCTCGGAAATGCAACCGATCTGGATGAAAAGCTGATGAAGCTGCAGTATATGCTTCCGGAACTCAATGGGAAGAGCGGGGTGCTCCGGATGGAGAATTATACCGAAGAAACGAAGAATATTTCGTTTGAACCGGATTAGAAAGCGTAGAGAGAAATTTGTTATAAAATTCTTCAAATTAACTGTTGATAATTAGTTAAAAAAATTATATGATAAGCTATATGAGTTATTTTGCTTTAAAAACAGGTTTTGGTGTAGCCTGTTGGAGTTTATTCGGGATTGAAGGAGGAAGTACCCTTGCTGGAGATTAAAACAAATGACGCAGGAGCCGCTGCTAAGATTATCGTTGTTGGTGTTGGTGGGGCAGGCAATAATGCAGTCAATCGAATGATAGATGAGAATATTGTAGGTGTGGAATTCGTTGGAATTAACACGGACAAGCAGGCCTTACAGCTTTGTAAGGCATCGAAGGTTCTTCAGATTGGAGAGAAGCTGACGAAGGGACTTGGCGCCGGTGCGAAGCCTGAAATCGGTGAGAAGGCTGCCGAAGAAAGCAGCGAAGAGATTGCAGCAGCATTGAAGGGTGCAGATATGGTGTTCGTTACCTGTGGTATGGGTGGCGGTACCGGTACCGGAGCAGCTCCGGTTGTGGCGAAACTTGCCAAGGATATGGGAATTCTTACGGTAGGTGTTGTAACGAAGCCTTTCCGTTTTGAAGCAAAGACACGTATGATGAATGCGATTGGCGGTATTTCCAAGATCAAAGAGAATGTAGATACCCTGATTGTTATCCCGAATGATAAATTACTTGAGATTGTAGACCGTCGGACAACCATGCCGGATGCCCTTAAGAAAGCAGATGAGGTTTTACAGCAGGCTGTACAGGGAATCACAGACCTGATTAATGTACCTGCTATCATTAACCTTGACTTTGCCGATGTCCAGACCGTTATGAAGGACAAGGGTATTGCACATATCGGTATTGGTACCGGTAAGGGTGATGATAAGGCGAGTGAAGCAGTTAAGATGGCTGTGGAAAGCCCGTTGCTGGATACTACAATTTCCGGTGCATCTCATGTCATTATTAATGTATCCGGTGATATTTCACTGGCAGATGCATCCGATGCAGCAAGCTATGTTCAGGAGCTTGCCGGAGACGATGTGAACATCATCTTTGGTGCAATGTATGACGAGACACAGACCGATACCTGTACGATTACCGTTATTGCAACCGGTCTGGAAGATGATACCATTCCGACGAATAAGCCGGTATCCGGATTTGGTACTTTCGCAGGAAAGTATGTGAAGCCGGTAACACCGAACATTTCCTTAAAAACTATGACGACTCCGACTGCGAAGCCGTCTGAAATCAATATCATT
>USDI01000196.1 GCA_900553305.1 uncultured Lachnospiraceae bacterium | reverse complement strand
CGATTCAGAACGTCATGATCACATGACTCTGAATAATTACCAGATAACAGACAAAGGAGTAACCAATATCTTGAAACCGATCAGAATAACCCAATTTGTTTTTCTCCTTACCGGCATCCTGATGATCGTCTACGGTGCATTCCGGGGCGAAGCTGCCATTGTTCTAGGTAAGGCAATAAAATTATGTCTGGAGTGTGTGGGAATTGGATAAGAAAACAAACATGATATCAAAAAGATTAGAACAACTGAGAGGATGGATACAGGCTGCTGCCACGCTGCTTTCCAACATCCATCTTTCCAATTTTTTCAAAGGAAAAATCTATCAGGGAAATGCGAAAACCGTATGTGTTCCCGGACTGAACTGCTACTCCTGTCCTGCTGCCACAGGTGCCTGCCCAATTGGCGCGTTTCAGGCGGTAGTCGGATCATCCCGTTTTAAATTTTCCTACTATATAACCGGATTTTTTATATTATTCGGGGTAATCCTCGGACGATTCATATGTGGCTTTCTGTGCCCGTTCGGATGGTTTCAGGATCTGCTCCATAAGATTCCCTGCAAAAAATTTTCTACCGGAAGGCTTAAGCCGTTGAGATATCTGAAATATATCATCCTTCTCGTCTTCGTTATTCTGCTTCCCATGCTTGTAACGAATTCGGTTGGAATGGGCGATCCGTTTTTCTGTAAATATCTATGTCCGCAGGGAGTTTTGGAGGGTGCCATCCCTCTTTCCCTCAGTAATGCTTCGATCCGCATGGCATTGGGTAAGCTGTTTACCTACAAAAGCCTTATTCTGATTGCTGTTGTGGTTTTAAGCATCCTGTTTTACAGACCCTTTTGCAAGTGGATCTGTCCGCTTGGAGCCATCTATTCCTTATTTAATAAAGTATCCTTCCTCCGCATTAAGGTGGAGAACGATCGTTGTGTCGGATGTATGCAGTGCACGAAGGCATGCAAAATGGATGTCAACGTCCTCGAAACACCTGACCATCCGGAATGTATACGATGTGGCGCCTGCATGAAAGCATGTCCGCACAATGCCATCCACTATCAGTTCATGGGAAAGGATCACCCGGCCAACTAACAGATCAGTCTGAATAGTTACAATAATTTGTAACTATTCAGAGCCATGCAAAATCTGTTTTTCATCATCTCACTCCCCGGCTTTTTTTAAATGCTTATCTGCATTTCTGCATATTTTCCCGAATACCCGGATACACATATCCCTTTCTTCTTCTGTCACCAAGTAAAAATAAAAAACTTCTTTCCAGATCGTAGGATATCTGAAAAAAAGTTTTTTCGTTTTCACTATATAAACAATATTTTATGATATTAAACAATTAAACAAACTGTTCGATAAACTCCGTTTTACTGCATGGTTTTCCAAAAAAATATCCCTGCAGATAATCAGCCTTCAGCCTCTTCATGGCCAGCTGCCATTCTCCTTTTTCTATGCCCTCTATGCAGATTTTGATTCCTATACGGTGTACCATTTCAATGATTTTCTCAAACAGCTCATAATCTCTCAGATTACTCATTGCTTTTGATGTAAAATCCTTGTCCATTTTGACACAGCCAGGATTCATGTCCCTGATACAATGCAGATTGGAATATCCTGTCCCGAAATCATCAATCACAAACGGAATCCCGTTCTCCTCAAGCTTTTCACGGAATTCGCAAAAAGCAGGCGTCATATCCATAAATCCGCTTTCGGTCATTTCCACACAGATGCACTCCGGCTTCAATTCATTTTCCTGTATTGCAGAAATAATCTTATCCGCAATCTTTCCCTGCAGAATCTGGACATAGGAAATGTTTATGTTCATCTTAAAGCCCGGAATATATTGCTGCATCTCACGGCACATTTTCGCTGCTTCACTCAGAATATATCTTCCTGCAGGAATAATTAATGCCGTCTCCTCCAGCAGAGGAATAAACTCAAACGGAGAAATCCTTTCCACCTCTCCTTCGGAGATCATGGAAAAACGCATCAGTGCCTCTGCTCCTGTTATACGACTTGATGCACAATCCACAATCGGCTGATAATATACCTCAAAGCCTTCAAATTCATTTGCGATTGCATTACGCAGAGCAGTGACGATTTTTCCTTTCCGTAGGAACGACTCATAATCCTTCTGATTGAAAAAATAAAAGCCCTTCTTTCCTCTGGTCTTTGCCTGCCTCAGGGAAAACTCAAATTTCTTACGGCACTCCTCATAGCCCTCCGAAACAGTCTGTGCATCAATAACTCCGACAGAAACGGTAAATACCGTTTCATATTTTTCAGCAGCGATAAAATCCTCTATTCTGTCGCAGATCCTTTTTCTTAGCTGTACGGCATCCTCCTTCGTATGGCTTTCCAGATCCGCAATCACATACTGATCCGCTACCAGGTGATACAGTCTCTGACCTCCGGAAAGACATTCTGTCATGCAGTCTGCTACACTTTTTAAGACATAGTCTCCGTAAAGAGAACCCCATGTTCCGTTAATTGCCCCGAAATTATCAATCCCTATATGCATCAGAAAGCCATGTGTAATCGGTTTTGCCTGTGAACGGAGATAAGAACAGAATTCTAATCCTCCCAAAAGTCCACTGACATTATCTGCTCTTTGCGGCTTTCCGGTTTCATTCAAACAGCCGATCAGATAACCCGGCCTGCCGTTCTCATCATCAATTACCACGCCACGGCAGTTAACCCACACCGGCATTCCCATTTTATCAAGCCAGCGATAGTGCAGATTGTGAAGCTTTTCCTTTCCTTCTGTGACACTGCGCATATGCTTGGCAAGCATTGCACGGTCTTCCTCATAGACCGCATGGAGAACCTCCTCCGATGCATTGTTAAGAAACCTGTCCGGTATCATGAAACGTCCTACCGCCGACTGTGAAATCTTCATCGTATCCTTCTGCAGATCAAAGATGTAAAGGAAATCATCCATGCAGGGGGCAATAATTTCAATAATATTCTGGGTATCAATCTCCTTAATTACCTTGTAAACATCCATACTCATAATACCGTGTACCTTCCCTCCCGATATTTCATGCCTTACTACACATATGGTATTAATTGTGTCCGGTACGATACTAAGCCTCGAATTTTGCGACCTTAAACTTACGGATCATTTCTCTCAGACCATCTGCCTCATCGCTCATCTGCTCACTGGCAGCTGCACATTCCTGCGATGTTGCGGAATTCGTCTGTACCACATCGTTAATCTGTTCAATTCCAAGATTAATCTGTTTCATTTCAGCGGCCTGTGTCTCCAGCGTCTCTGCAATACCGGTTACCTCACGTGTAATAATCTTGGAGGTGTCCGCTACCTCTTCAAGCTGTGCTGCAGTTTCCTTGGCAACCACCATACCCTTTTCCACAGCACTTACAGAGCTTTCAATCAATGCTGCAGATTCCTTTGCAGCCTGTGCACTCTGGTCTGCCAGAACATTCACCTGATTTGCTACTACCGCAAAGCCCTTTCCGGCTTCTCCGGCTCTGGCTGCTTCAATGGATGCATTCAGGGCAAGTAAATTGGTCTGGGTAGCAATTTCATTAATCGTTGCAATAATCTTGTCAATTTCCTGTGATGCCTGATTGATTTCATTCATGGAATCCACCATCTCACGCATTTTTCCATTGCTTTCCAGAATGGCACCACCCAGGTCCCCGACTCTTCCGCTGATTTCCTTTGCTGCATTCGAATTATGTTCGATCTGCTCCGAAACACCTGTGACGGTTGCTGTCAGCTCTTCTACAACAGAAGCCTGATTGGTTGCTCCATCTGCAAGATCATTGGCGCTTGCAGCTACCTGCTCTGCACCGCTTGAAACCTGATCGGAAACATTCTGAATCCCCTTCACTGTATCAGCCATGCTTTTCTCAAATGCCATAAAGGAATTCAGAATACCGACGAAGTCACCTCTCCACTCTACCTCAGGCTGGACATCAAAGTTTCCTTCGGAAAAGAGCTTCATGGCACGGTCTATATCATCGATATAGGTTCCCAGAATACGGGTGGACTTACGCATGCTGTGTGCCAGTCTTCCGATTTCATCATCAGAATGATATTCCAGGTTACTGTGCAGGTTTCCTTCTGTTAATTCCTTCGCAACATCTTCAATCGCACGTATCGGCTCAAGAATGGTTTCAAGTACTCTTTTACTTGTTTTCTTTGTCAGTACCCATGCAAAAATCAGACAGATAGCAATACCGGCCAACCCGACTATCGCACAAATGATGGTGTTTATAACATCACGTTTGTCCAGTTCATCCGTTAATTCATCCAGTTTTATTACAGTTTCAACACTTTTATTTAATGCCGGGGTACATTCATTCAGAATATCCTCAATTGCCTCATCCCGGTTTCCTTCTTTAATTTCGTTCATGATGGAATATCCGATGTTTCCCCAGTCATTAAGAGCGGAGGAATATTCCGTATACAATTCATCCGGAA
>USDI01000195.1 GCA_900553305.1 uncultured Lachnospiraceae bacterium | reverse complement strand
GAGTCTGGATCCAATATTGAATCGTGTGAACAGAAACAAAATGATCCGTGGTAGTATGTATGATTACTTTTCGCTGATCGGCTTCCACACAGACGATATTGGCTGCCGGAATGGAATAAATTCCCTGTCTGGTTTCGACCGGAATTCTTATATGTAAAGAGTGATACAGTGATAAGGCATCCTTCAAATTGCGAAAGAGCCGCTGCTTGTCAATGGGCTTGCTCAGATAACGAAAAACGTGAAAACGCATGGCATCATCAAGATATTCGGAATAAGAAGTTACAATAAAAATGATGACATCCGGATTGGATTTTTTAAGAGAAGTGCCAACGGAAATGCCGCTTAACCCAGGCATTTCCACATCTAAAAAAACAATGTCTTTATTTCCGGAATCCATTAATAGATCATGTCCGGTATGAAAGCGGCAAATGTCCGGTAATCTCAAATTATGTCTGTGAAAATATTCGGAAAGATATTTTGTCAGTTCCTGTTGAATCATAACATCATCATCACAAATTAAAATCCGCATTGTCCCCTCCTCATATCTGCAATTTCATTTTACTGAAAAAGAGGCAGTAATACAATGGCTGCAGGATGAAAAGACCAAAAAGACGCAAAAACTGTCGTTTGGGGAATGGACTATAGACAGGTAAAAAATACCGGATAATATAAAGATAAATGTTCGTTCTGTATTTGTGAAAAACGGATAGATTCATTTAAAAAATCTGATTGGAGGAAAATGGATGAGACACAGAATAATCATACCTGTAACAGGTTTATTTCTTCTTATGGCATGTGCCAGGCAGGAAAGCTATACCGTATCGGTAGCTGGGGATGACAAAATGGAGGGAATGCAGCATTTATATGAAAGTAATACATATGGCTATTACTTTGGAGTTGATTCGGATCTTACAAAAGGAAAAACAAAGAGCAACATAATTGAAATGGATCATGCAGATGATTCCCTTTATCTGATGATAGAAAGTGCCGGAATGGAACGGCAGATAGCAGTACAAGTTTTTATGGATTATGAACAGATTCCTATTATTGTAGATGGAAGTCCATATTTTACATATTACATTAATGCTGGTGAAAGGTATTCAGAAGAAATTCCATTTCAGCTTGGAATAGAAGTAAATGAACAGTATAGTCATAAAATGGTAACATGCATGACGGTATCCTCGGATCTGCATGAATGTGATACGGAGGGAACGCCAACCAATGTATATTCCCTGGCATATGATTGGATACTGCAGTTTAATCAGGAACAGGAGTTATTTTTAAAGGAGAAAGAATATCAGTCACCAACAAAAGAATATCAGGACATGTGGAATGGATTACTGATTAATAATGATATAACGGAATTGAAAAGAACGTTCCCGCCGAAAGAAATACAGTGCAGCCCGGGGGAAAAGATCGAGCTGCAATATCAGATTGGCGGGCTTGGTAATTGTGAAGAGGGATTAATGCTGCTATCTCTGGATATGAAGCAGATTTTGGTTGATAATAAAAATTATCTGGTGTTCAAAGAAAGAGATAAAAACATTATGAGCGGAACGGTAATGATCACGGCACCCGAACAGCCAGGACTGTATGATCTGACTGGCTGGATAATAGAGGATCCGTTTAAAAAGGAACAAAAAGAAGATTTTCCGCTTGCTGCAGTACCCAGATTTACCATTCATGTATTATGAAAAGTTTGCAAATTTTGTAAATCGAGAGGGAATCCATTGCAAAAATAAATGCCCTATGATATAATAATGGCGTTGGAAATGATAAAAATTTAACAATCATTTTTAAATTGCAAAACTAAAAGAAAATAACGAATATCGGAGGAATGAGAAATGGCAAAGAAAGTAGTTATCGCCAGTGCATGCCGTACCGCAATCGGAACCATGGGTGGTTCTTTAAGCACAACACCGGCAGCAGAATTAGGAGCAATTGTTATTAAGGAAGCATTAAACAGAGCAGGTGTTGCACCTGAAGCTGTAGATCAGGTTTATATGGGCTGTGTTATCCAGGCTGGTCTTGGACAGAATGTAGCACGTCAGGCATCCATTAAGGCCGGACTTCCGATCGAAGTTCCTGCAGTTACCATGAACGTTGTATGTGGTTCCGGTCTGAACTGTGTGAACCAGGCAGCACAGATGATCATGGCAGGAGATGCGGATGTTGTAGTAGCAGGTGGTATGGAAAACATGTCCATGGCTCCTTACGCAGTTCCTCAGGCTCGTTACGGATATAGAATGAACAACGGTACATTAGTTGACTGCATGATCAAGGATGCTCTTTGGGATGCATTCAATGATTACCATATGATTACAACTGCTGATAACATCTGTAGAGAATGGGGACTTACCAGAGAAGAACTGGATGAGTTCGCATTAAAGAGCCAGTTAAAGGCAGAAGAAGCACAGAAGAACGGTGCTTTCGAAAAGGAAATCGTACCGGTAATGGTTAAGAAGAAAAAAGAAGTCATCGAGTTCAAGGTAGATGAAGGACCTCGTCACGGATCCACCATCGAAGGACTTGCAAAGCTTCGTACCATTAACCCGGACGGATTCGTTACCGCTGGTAATGCTTCCGGTATCAACGACGGTGCAGCAGCAGTTGTTGTTATGAGCGAAGAAAAGGCAAAAGAACTTGGTGTTAAGCCGATGGCTACTTTCGTAGCTGGCGCACTTGCAGGTGTAAGACCTGAGGTTATGGGTATCGGACCTGTTGCTTCTACCAGGAAGGTAATGGCTAAGACCGGTATGAAGATTGAAGATTTCGATATCATCGAAGCAAACGAAGCATTCGCAGCACAGTCCGTTGCAGTAGGTAAGGATCTTGGAATCGATGTAGACAAGCAGCTCAACCCGAACGGTGGTGCAATCGCTCTTGGACATCCGGTTGGAGCTTCCGGATGCCGTATCCTTGTTACACTGCTTCATGAGATGCAGGCTAAGGGTGCCAAGACCGGTCTTGCAACTCTTTGCATCGGCGGTGGTATGGGATGTTCTACCATTGTTAAGATGGACTAATCAATTAAAAAGAAAACAAAATTCCAGGGTGGGATTTCCCACCCTAGAACCATGTTTACACAAATAAAAGGTAAGGGTGTCTTGTATGACACAGAAAGGAAGCAAAATGGAATTCATCGTATATGAACAGAAGGGTGCATACGGCATCATCACCATCAGCCGTGAAAAAGCACTGAACGCATTAAACTCCCAGGTACTTGACGAGTTAAATGCAACACTTGATGCGGTTAATCTGGATGAGGTAAGATGCTTAATCCTTACAGGAGCAGGACAGAAGTCCTTCGTAGCAGGTGCAGATATTGCAGAAATGAGCACATTAACAAAGGCAGAAGGAGAAGCTTTCGGTAAGAAGGGAAATGACGTATTCCGTAAGCTTGAAACATTCCCGATCCCGGTTATTGCAGCCGTTAACGGATTTGCATTAGGCGGTGGATGTGAGATCTCCATGAGCTGTGATATCAGAATCTGTTCTGATAACGCCGTATTCGGACAGCCGGAAGTTGGTCTTGGAATCACACCCGGATTTGGTGGAACCCAGAGACTTGCCCGTCTTGTTGGCGCAGGCATGGCAAAGCAGATGATCTATACCGCACGTAACATCAAGGCTGATGAAGCATATCGTATCGGACTTGTAAACGCAGTATATCCTCAGGAAGAATTACTTCCTGCAGCAGAGAAGATGGCAGCAGGCATTGCAAAGAATGCACCGATCGCTGTCCGCAACTGCAAGAAAGCAATTAACGAAGGCTTAGATGCAGATATGGATCAAGCAATCGTAATCGAAGAAAAGCTCTTCGGTGACTGCTTTGAAACAGAAGATCAGAAGTACGGAATGGCTTTCTTCCTTGACAAGAATAAGGAAAAGGTAAAAGAGCCTTTCAAAAACTGCTGATTCTGGTTTATAATGAATGTAAATGACAGCGGAAGAACTGCCTGTGGGCAGTAAGCCGCTGTTCAGAATAAGATTTAAAAATTTAGGAGGAAAAGAAATGAAAGTAGGTATTATTGGTGCCGGTACCATGGGACAGGGCATTGCCAAGGCATTTGCCCAGGTTGATGGATATGAAGTTGCTCTCTGCGATATCAAGCAGGAATGGGCAGAAGGCGGAAAAGCAAAGATCCAGAAGGGTTATGCAAAGCTTGTAGAAAAAGGAAAATTAACACAGGAAGCTGTTGATGCAATCCTTGCAAAGATCACTCCGGGATTAAAGGAAGACCTTTGTGCAGACTGCGATCTGATCGTAGAAGCAGCATTTGAAAATATGGAAGTTAAGAAGAACACCTTTGCAGAACTTGATAAGATTGCAAAGCCGGAATGCGTATTCGCATCCAACACATCCAGCCTTTCCATTACAGAGATCGGTAACGGATTAAACCGTCCGATGATCGGTATGCACTTCTTCAATCCTGCTGACCGTATGAAGC
>USDI01000194.1 GCA_900553305.1 uncultured Lachnospiraceae bacterium | reverse complement strand
GTTTACTGCAGCCCTGTAATACTCCGGTGTGCAGATGTTCTCATACAATTCTTCATTCGGTCTCGAATCGCTCAGCCGGATATGTATTCCAACAGCATTTGTCTCCGTAATTCTGCCAAGCAGCTCCACAGTTGAATCATAGATCGGCTGCGGGAGATGCATGTCCGCAAGATCCGAGAACTGAAATGCCTTCCGTACCTCCTCCCTGATATCACCAAAATACTTTTCACTCTGAAAGGTTCCGTCCAGATATCCCTCCTCCATAGCAAGTACCTGTGGATCAAAATATCCTTTTTCCCGGTAAATATTCGTTCTACGTCCTCCCAAAATTTTTCTTAAACGATCCCACATTTTCGTAGAACCATCCGTAAATACATTAATCTCATCCCATGTTGCCCGCGGGTAAGTCAGTCCAAATACCGAAAGCATGATCGGTTTTGCCTTCTCATCCCGATATTCATTAATATCATCAAATTTTACCTCGCGCCCCATTGCGGTAAGCTTTAAATATAAAGCATACTGGAACATCTGACGTTCCAGGCCTCCGGACATACGAATGATTATCATGGTGTCACCTCGCTCAGTGCCGCATAAATGCTGTCATAATCATAATGGTTAAAATAATCTGCTTCTTCCGAAAGCTTCTGTTCATAATTGTCTTTCGTAATAAGTCCGGTTCCTTCCTTCATCCAGTTCAGAATCATGGAGCTTACTTCTGCAGAATAATGTACCGTATCATTGTAATAATCCAGATTACAGATTACCTGTGTCTGGTCAAAGAAATTATACAACTTTACATTTGGACATTGCAACAAAAGCTCTGTCGTGAGTTGTTCTGCTTCCAGCTGCCTCGTCAGTGCATTTTGCAAATGCAGTCCATCAAAATAGCAGATACTGTAGGGTGGATAATAGAAATAAAACTCTGTATCCGGATAGCGGTTGACCAGATCAATGATGTTCTTTGTAATGTTTTCCTCCACCATCCTGCGGTCTCCCTCATTAAAGAAAGGATCCTCTACCGGCTGCTGGTCTGCCCTTGTATAAGATGCCAGAATATGTTCAAGGCCGGTTTCCCGCACCCAGGCAGAATACTCATCCATGGTAGTTGTTGGCTCTCCGCTTAAGGTTCGCAGCAGATCTGCCACCACTCCATGATAAAAAATCGCTTTATTCCATACATAACGCGTGTCATTAAATATATTGTTGTCATATAGATAGGTCGGATATTCATCATATTTCTGCCAGTCCGCATTCTGAAGAAGGGCATTGTAATCTAACGGCATCACCACCATCTTAACCTCCTGCCCATACTGCAGCGTTCGGTCCAGATTCTCACTCAGTTCCTTAAACCCGGCTCCGGAAAACGGTTCCTTTACCGAATGTGTTCCAAATAATTCATCCAGTTCGCTTGTCTTAAAGTTCTGGGACATGGATGTGCCGGTAATTACCGCATCATAGGTAAAATGCCGTGAAATTCCGTCATTGACATAACGTTCTTCATAAATCCGGTAGGATAAAAAGGACAGTGGCTTGTGATAATGAAAATAAGGATCCACAATAATCACAATGGCTGCAATGCCAATAAGCAAAACTGCTGACCATGCTAATGTACTGCAAAACCAATGTTTCGCCTTGTGATCATTCTCATCCCCGATCATTTTTGTATGATCATCTGATGATTGAGTTGTTTTCACCCTGCTGTCCTCCTTTCCAGAATTGATTAAATCTCACCTCTTGTTTTATTTAACAAGTTAATATTTGCTAAAATTAAATTTAATTTTTATCCCGATCCATCAATACTTAGAAATTTACATATAAAAACTGTGTAATATCTGCAAGGGACATCACACTCCAGAACAATAACCCTGCCGTCACAAACATCTTCCACGCATTCCACTTCATCTGCTCTGTCTTCTGTGTGGTATTTCTCATCACAAAGCAGGCAATCAGAAGTACCATGGTCATCACCACCGCCGGTACTCCCGGATGTCCGGAAAGAAACGGCAAAAGCTTCATTCTTACGAGAAGCCGGATTTCCATTGTATCATTAAAAACACTTGTTATTTGTTCGCTGATCTTACCAATTCCACCGGTGAAAAGGCGGTTCCAAAGCTGTCCTGCCTGTGTCAGGGACTCTGCCCGGAAGATACTCCATGCAAAAGTCGTAAGTACAAAGGTCCATGCGACTTTCAACGCATGGGGAAGCTTCCACTTCTCATATCCGGTGACCCGTTCAAAGACCATGCACAGGCCATGAAGTGCTCCCCAGACCAGAAAGGTCCAGTTCGTCCCATGCCAGAAACCACTTAACAGGAAAATAATCATAATATTAAGCAGGGTTCTTGCTGTTCCTTTCCGGCTTCCTCCCAACGGAATATACACATATCGCGTAAAGAATCTGGTCAATGTCATATGCCACCGATCCCAGAATTCTGAAATGGAAGCTGCTTTGTATGGAGAATTAAAGTTCACCGGAAGATTCAGGTTAAACATCAGGGCAATTCCGGATGCCATATCACAATAACCGCTGAAATCAAAGTAAAGCTGCAATGAATAGCAGACCATAATGAGTAAAGCTTCTATCGAGTTTAAGGCCGCTACATCTGCATATCCCTGACTGACAATTTTCGCAAGGGAATCTGCAAGCAAAACCTTCTTTCCAAGTCCAAGAGCAAAGCTGTAAAGTCCTCTTCCCAAATGATCATAAGAAATAACGCTCCTGTTTTCCGCACGGAGCTGTGGAATAAAATCCTCCTGCAGCACAATTGGCCCCTGCAGGAACCGCGGGAAGAAGCACATAAACTGCAGATACTCAAAAAAAGTCTGGTCTTCACACTTTCCACGATAGGTATCCACCAGGTATGCAATTAACTGAAAGGTATAAAAGCTGATTCCAAGTGGAAGCCTTCCGGAAAATTTAAAGAAGATCAGAACCACAACATCCAGTAAAATTCCTACGGTAAGTCCGGTAATATTCTTCTTTCGTCTGAGCAGGATAACGAATCCATAGTTTAATAAAATAAGCAACACAAAAATCACTGCATTCCACGGATTTCCATATCCGCAGAACCACAGTGTCATTCCAATGATATATGCAGCTGCCGCCTTTCGGTATCCTCTTTTCTGCAACAGGAAATATCCGATCACAGAAAGAGGCAGAAAGAACAGGATAAACACATAGGAATTAAAGTACATAACTCATCCATTCCTGGAACATCAGAACATACCAGATCTGAATTCTCCATTCATCTTTTTCGATAAAGTCTGTCCACATTTTCCAGACAACATCCGGATCGAGAATCCCCTGCTTAATCAGCGTCTTCCGGTCGATCAGATTTTCCGCCCATTCACGGAGTTCCTTTTCCTTCAGCCATTTCTGAATGGGGATAGAAAATCCCTTTTTAGGGCGTTCCATCATTTCTTTCGGAACATAACGATACAAAACATCTCGCAAAATCCGTTTTCCTACACCGTTCTGGCGTTCAAACTCAACCGGAAGGGTCCAGGCAAACTCTACCACGTCTTTATCCAGCATGGGAACACGGGTTTCCAGTGAAACAGCCATCGCCGTCCGGTCTACTTTCACAAGGATATCATCCGGATGATACATCAACATGTCCATCAACATAATATTATGGTTTGTTTCTTTTAAAAATCCGGGATCGTACTCGGTGTACTTATATGGAATTTCTTCCTTAGATAACGTAATATCCTTAATTAACGGTTCCCTTTCCATGGATAAACGGTAAAGATCGGATGGGCCCTTGGCCCCAAGGAGTGTTCCTTTGACCCGGTAAATTTCCTTATTGGAAAGTGGACTATGCAGTACCAGCTCGCTTGCCAGTTTCCGGATTCCATATGGCACACTCTTCATTTTACCCCAGATCCGGTCCACTGACGCATAGGAATTGTATCCACAGAACAATTCATCCCCGCCATCTCCACTAAGAGATACCGTCACATGCTCCCTTGTCATCTTACTTACGAGATAAGTCGGAATCTGGGAAGAATCTGCAAACGGCTCTCCAAAAATAAAGGGAATCTTCGGGATAACGCCCTTGGCATCCTCCTCGGTAATGTAAAGTTCAGTATGTTCCGTTCCCAGATGGGCGGCAATTTCCTTCGCATAAACGGCCTCGTTATACTTTTCATCCTCCATGCCGATGGTAAAGGTCTTAACTTTATCCGGATGCAGGGACTGCATCAGGGCAACTACCGTACTGCTGTCAATTCCGGCAGATAAAAACGCGCCAACCGGCACATCCGCCATCATCTGATCCTGAATGGATGCCTTTAACAGGCGTTCCAGTTCATCCACCGCCTCTTCATACGCTCCATGGAACAGATGCTCTTGTCCATGTTGTGCTACCTCTTTGATAGACCAGTAGGTCGAAATATCGTATTTATTAAATGGTGATTTAATTTCTAACATACATCCTGGTTCTAATTTATAGAT